>JAITII010000020.1 GCA_031279515.1 Deltaproteobacteria bacterium | reverse complement strand
ATATTGTGGGTAGTTATTCCCCTGGCGTCCAATGATCCAGTGGGGTCCTGGCGGTCCATGACCTCCAATTCTATTTCCTTCAAAGAGGGCTTGATCTCATAAGGGGCGCTCCAGCCCATAGCTTTAATGGAGCTAAAGACCACCTGGTCCTCTAAGGTAATAGTGACATCTCCGGTAGCTTCCGCTCTGCAGGCCAAGCGGGCACCAGGCTGCCCTTGGATAAATTTTAGCTCTAAGGCGTCTGGCTCATTTAAAGAGCCTGAGGCTTTTAAAATACATTTTCCACATTTGCCACTGCCGCCACAGGGGGCATCTAGGCGCATGCCCTGGGAAGCTAAAGCCTCCAACAAGGTTTGTCCTTCCTCAGCCTGGAAGACTTGGTCCTCCCCATCGGTCCTTTTTATAGTGATTTGCAAGAAATACCTCCATAAGATAAAAAAAGCTAAATGGCCCCAAAAAAGCAAAAGCCTCCCTATAGGAGTTAGAGGCATTTATCGCTTGTCAATTTAGAAAATGTTAACACTTGCCAGGGTTAAGAGGCGGCAAGCCGCCTAAAATGGCCAGAATCTTAAATGAATTACTTTAAACTTGCTTGGGGACAAAAAAATGAAGCTATCATGGGGGCTTTCACTTTGTTAAAAGCTACTTTAGCACAATTTACTGCTAAAATCTAGTATTGTGGCCATTAAGAATAAAAATGGCTGCGAGAAAAACCCGCAAAAAGGGGCATCTTTTTACTCATTCTAAAAATGGCGGCATAACAAAATAGGAGCTTAAAAACTTCTAAGCTAGCATAAAAAAACAAAATACCAAGATCTTATGCGCATGACAATTCAATATTGCAATAACTTAGAGATATTCTAAAAGGTCTTAAAAAAAGAGAGTTTACAATATATTGAAAATCAAAACCCTAGATTAACTTCTCTTCCCATCTAGGATATACCCCAAACAATTATAGCAATCATTTGGATAATCGCTATGGCACGCAAATCTTTCTGCTTATTAAAGCTTTGCTAGGGGCTAATTTTATAGATTTTGTTAAGCTTATAAGTCGCGAAAACGATTTTCTTATTTTATTTCCCAATATGAGGCAAAGTTACCAATTTACCAAGGTCAAATAATCTTTTTTTACAAAGCTTTAATAACTATTTAAAGCTTAGAAATATTTTCCCCGTAAAAGAAGCTAAAACCCAAACTTTGTAATGGTAACTTACATAATCGTAACTACTTAAAGAGCTTGTTTTTCTAATATTAACGCCAAAAGCGTTTTTTATAGTTCTTTTGGGATTACCTTTAAAAAATAAATGCCCCAACAAAGCTTTTAAATACTCATAATGGGCTATTTTTAGCTAAAGGGAACTGATCCATTTCCGCCGTAAACCATCCATTGCTGCTAAAGCAATATTACCCGGGGTTTGGCTTAGGAAGGCTAAGGTGCCAGATCCTGTAAATCCTCTTTTATAACTTTAGATATTGTAGATAAAAATATTTAATATCCCATATATAGATAAGTTTTAGAAAAGCGAGCGCTCCTCGATTACCCTTGTTTGCCTTAGTAAGCCAAGAAAAATCCCTGTTTTTATAAGGTTTTCCTTTAAGTACACTAATACCATGGTAATTAAATGGCTTATGGCAAAATAACAAGAAGACTAGTTTTTATAAAAAATCATTATAGATTTGCAACTTAAAAGCTTTTTATTTTTTCATAAAATCAAAATAGGGCATTTTTATAAAACTGTTCTCTTTTTTAGTATATTTGAGAAAAATACTCATTTTTAGGCTTATCCTTAGATTTTCTGTCAAACTCCTAAAATAACTCGGCTTTAAGAGATTGAACTAATAATGCCTTGCCAAAGACAAAAAAATACTTTATATTTTTACTTAAGGCTACCCCCTGGGCTTAAAGATGACCTTAATGGCAAATTATCTATAACAGTTTTGCAGCTTTAAAGCCTTAGCCTAATTTAGACATAAAAATAGGCTGTTTTTACAGCCCGCCAGCACAAAATTTATTCTTTCTTGTGTGTTTATCTTTTTAACATGGAGCAAAGGGGCATAAGCTTTAAGTTACCGTTCATTTTCAGCCGTTGTTTGCCGGCAAGGTGACATATGACCGTAGAACCTCTAGTCCTTGGGGCCTTGGAACGCACAACTGAAACTGATGTCATCATAATAGGTGGCGGAGCCACTGGCGCAGGCCTAGCACGAGACTGCTCTAGAAGAGGGATTAAATGCGTCCTTTTTGAGAGGGGGGACTTGGCTACCGGCGCCACAGGCCGGAATCACGGGCTTTTGCATTCCGGGGCCCGCTATGCCGTTACTGACCGGGATTCGGCCAAGGAATGCATAGAAGAAAACTACATATTACGTAAAATCGCCCGTCATTGTGTGGATGAAACTGACGGGCTTTTTATTACCCTTCCTGAAGACGACCTGGAGTACCAAAAAAACTTCATAAAGGCTTGCCAGGATGCCGGCATTGCCGCCGAAGCCTTAGAACCTAAAGATGCCAAGGAGCTGGAGCCTTCCGCCAACCCCTCCCTCATTGGGGCTGTAAAGGTGCCTGACGGGGTAATAGATCCCTTTAGGCTTACGGTGGCCAATATGCTGGACGCCGTGAAACATGGCGCCAAGTGCTACACCTACCACGAAGTTATGGCTATCTTAAAGGAAGGGGCGCGCGTTGTAGGTGTGCGGGTCCTAGATAAGCTCTCCAAGGAAGAATACGAGGTGAGGGCCCAGGTGGTGGTAAATGCTTCGGGGATCTGGGGTACCCTCATAGGCTCTTTAGCCGGGGTGGACATAAAGATGTTCCCAACCAGGGGGACCTTGCTCATCATGGGCCACCGCATCAACCAACTGGTAATAAATCGCTGCCGTAAGCCAGCTGACGCGGATATCCTGGTTCCTGGCGACACTGTCTGCCTAATAGGTACCACCTCCATACCCATTAAGTTTTCTCAGCTGGACACCACCAGAGTAAGCTACCAAGAGGTGGAGCTCCTCATAACTGAAGGCGCCAAGCTCTGCCCTAAGCTTACCACTGCCCGTAAGATCCGCTGCTATGCAGGCTCTAGGCCCTTAGTTGCCGATGAGGCGGACACCACAGGCAGAAAGACTAGCCGCCATCTGGTATTGATGGATCACGAAAAGCGCGATGGGCTTTCTGGTTTTATCACCATCACCGGGGGCAAGCTCATAACCTATAGGCTCATGGCGGAAAAGGCCACGGATCTAATTTGCGAAAAGCTAAAGTTAAAAGTCCCCTGCGACACGGCTACAGCGGTACTCCCCGGCTCTGGCGAGTCGCCGGACAAAATCCTACGTAAAGTGGCCCCCTTGGCCCCTACCGTGAGGGCAGCTATAGTTAGCCGCCACGGGGACTTGGCACCTCTGGTGGAAAGCGACACTCCCTCGGCCTCTAGCCTGGTGTGCGAATGCGAACTCGTCTCAGTTGGCGAAATTAAGCACGCCATAGAAAGCTTGGCGGTCCATAACCTTGTCGACCTGCGCCGCAGGGTGCGCATAGGTATGGGGCCCTGCCAGGGAGAGCTCTGCGTTGGAAGGGCAACAGGACTCATGACAGCGGCAAAGCTGTGCACCCCTGATAAAGCCCCAGGGGAACTTGCCTCTTTCTTAGAGGAGCGTTGGAAGGGCATCTATCCTTTAAATTGGGGTGAAACCATAAGGGAAAGCGAGTTTGTCATGTGGCTCTATCAGAGTATCTGTGGGCTAACCAGGGCCGATTCCCCAAACCCTGCGCCCCCAGAACATTTGGAAGACGAAGCCCCCACAGAAAGTCCATAACCCAGATAAACCCTATAGTCTTATTGACCCATATGGTCACGGAAAAGTCCTGTATGACTGTAGCTGAAATTCATACTAAATAATGCTTATAAAAATTTTATTGACCTAAATATTGTGTCTAGCATCTCTAGTTAAAGTTTTCTGTCTCTTCATTTCGTTACAGAGTAAAGGCCAAAAGCCCTTGTAATTGCCGGGGATACCAAAAAATGCCCTTTAAAAACTTTTACTTTTGCTACTTAGCTTCCCTTTGAGGTGACTCCATGCGATTTGACGTGGTCGTAATGGGAGGGGGACTGGCTGGCTACACTTGTGCCATTACCCTCTTAGACTCTGGGCTTTCTTGCGCTTTAATGAGCATTGGGCAGAGCGCTCTCCATTTCTCGTCTGGGTCCATGGACTTTTTAAATGCCCTTCCCAATGGCGAACGTGTGTATAAGCCAGAGGCAGCCTTGGAAAAGCTTAAAGAATTGGCCCCGGAGCACCCTTATTCTCTGATGGGGGCGGAAAAGACCAAGGCCATGGCCCTAGAGGCTGAAAGGCTTTTAAATAATTGGGGTATTTTGGTCTCCGGGTCTTTTACAGAGGGTAACCACCTGCGCCTATCCCCCATGGGCAAACTTTTGCCCACCTGGCTGAGCCAAAAAGATGTCTTTTGGGTGAAAGGAGATGAAAAACCCCTCTGGGAATGGAAAAAGGTTTCCATAGTCACTGTAAAGGACTTTTTGGACTTCAGCCCTGAGATAATAAGTGCCCAGCTAAATGACCTAGGCCTGCAAACCAAGATCTCTTCATTTACTCTCCCGGATTTGGAGATCTTAAGGGAGAACCCCAGTGAGTTCCGTTCGGTGAATATCGCAAGAGTCTTGGATAAAAAGGAAAATAGGCCGCTGGTCTTGGCCGAATTAAAAAAAGCTACTGATTGCGATGCTTTAATCCTTCCAGCCTGCCTGGGGTTAAACCATCCTAGCTTTATCTCTGAGCTTTCCAAAGAGCTAGGCATTCCTGTGCGCATAGTCCCCACTCTGGCCCCCTCCATGGTGGGGGCCAGGATAAATAACCATCTCCACCGGGAGTTTTTAGCCAGAGGTGGGGTTTCCATGCCCAAAGACGTTGCTACTGCCTATACCTTCAAAGACCCCGACGCCGAGACCTTAACAATTGAGAAAATATTTACTGCCAACCACGGGGACATCCCCATAAGGCCCCGCCACGTCATCTTAGCTACTGGCAGCTTTTTTTCTAAAGGGCTCTATGCTGACATGGGAAAGATAAAAGAGGCGGTCTTTGAATTAGACCTCTTAGACTACCCCGACCAGCGGGAAGAATGGACTAAATATGACTTTTTTGCTCCCCAACCCTACGCCGGGTTCGGGGTCAAGGTGGATGAAAATATGAGGACCTTTAAAAAGGGTAAACTTGTAACTAACCTCAAGGCAGCAGGCCTAGTCCTGGGGGGTTTTAATCCGGTCCTTCAGGGTTGTGGGGCTGGGGTGGCCCTAGTTACCGCCCTAGTGGCAGCCCAAAGTGTCTTGGCGGAGGAATAATATGAACCCTCTTTTAAGTACCAACTTTGATGCCTGCACCAAGTGCACCATCTGCACTGAATACTGCCCTGTAAGCCAGGTCCGACCCGCCTTTGCCGGCCCCAAGCAATCGGGACCCGACGGAGAGCGCCAAAGGCTCAAAGACGCCGCCTTTTACTCGGAAGCTTTAAAATACTGTACCAATTGCAAACGTTGCGAAGTGGCCTGCCCCTCTAATGTCCATATCGGAGACGAAATAGCCTTAGCCAGGAAAAAATTTGCTCCCTATAACTTATCCCCCCGTGACGCCATCTTAAGCCACACGGACTTTATGGGTTCCATGGCCACTATGGCGGCCCCCATTGTAAACTTCATGGCTAACTTGGCCCCCACCAAGTTTTTTTTGGATAAGTTTTTAGGCATTCCCTCCTGGCGGAGCTTTCCCCGTTACGCCAATAAGACCTTTAGAGCCTGGTTTAGCGATAACGCGCCGGACCAAAGCGTCTATAAAGATACAGTGACCTTATTTCACGGCTGCTTTGTAAATTACAATAACCCCTCTTTGGGTAAAGATGCGCTAAAGCTCTTAAACGCCTTAGGCGTTGGGGTGCGCTTACTTGCTGGAGAGCGCTGCTGCGGTGTACCCTTAATAGCCTCTGGCTTTTTCCAGGACGCCTTGGATAATGCCACAACAAACAAAGCTAGCATAGAAAAAGCCCTGGAAAATACGGAAAGGATAGTCATTCCCTCTTCCACCTGCACCATGACCTTAAGAGACGAATACCCTGAGGTGCTACAGATAGATAACTCCAGTTGGCGCGATCGAATTGATTTACTTCCCCGCTATTTCTATAGGCTCTTAGAGGAAGGAAGAGAGCTTAAATTTAAGCCCATGGAAAAGGTAGTGGCCTATCACACTGCCTGCCATATGGAAAAACTGGGTTGGACAGCCTATTCCATAGATCTCTTAAGACTTATCCCGGGAATAAAGCTAATACTTTTGCCTTCCCTGTGTTGCGGCATAGCTGGTACTTACGGGTTCAAAAAAGAAAATTCACCAACAGCCCAAAAAATAGGAGAACCTCTCTTTGATCTCATAAAGGGGTCCGGTTGCTCTCTGGTGGTCTCTGAATGCGAAACCTGCAAGATGCAGATAGAGATGTGTACGGGCCTTCCTTGCGAAAATCCAGTAACAATACTTGCTGATGCACTCATTTAAAGCATCATAAACAATATATATTAATTTTTCTAAAAGGGAGAAACTTATGGCTGAAAGCAAGCCTTCCAATTCAAGCATCTATCTTGCCGAATTCCTCGGTACGTTTGTATTTCTCCTCTGTGGTATAAGCTGCGTAGCTAATCTTCTTTTAGCCGGAGCAAATCTTACCCAATGGGGCATATCCATTGCTTGGGGTTTTGCTGTTACTATGGGCGTCTATCTCTGCGCCGCTATTTCCGGAGCCCATTTAAACCCCTCTGTAACTGTTGCCCTGGCCATCTACGGCTGCTTTGACAAGAAAAAAATCCTACCCTACATAGGAGCCCAGATGCTGGCGGGATTTTTGGCCGCGGCTCTGTCCTATTTTCTCTATTACGATCTCTTTCAGATAAAGCTAGCTGCAGCTGCCGCCATACCCGATCCCGTAGAAGCGTTAAAAGCCAAGACCCAACTGGTGGGCGTCTTCTGCACCTTTCCCAAGCCCGGCCTAGGGATGCTAGGAGCCTTCATGACCGAGCTTGTGATAACGGCAATCCTCATGTCACTCATCATGGCCTTGACTGATGATGGGAATGGGATCCCCAGAGGGCCTATGGCGCCCTTACTAATCGGTATAGTTGTCGCCCTGATAGGTGCCTGCTTCGGTCAGCTCACTGGTTTTGCCATGAACGCCGCCCGTGATTTCGGCCCCAGACTCTTTGCCACTATCGCCGGCTGGGGGACAGACGCTATGACCGGATATCCTCTCTCAGACAAGATTATCTTCCCGTATTTCCTCGTACCCCTCATCGCTCCTATAATTGGCGCCTGCATTGGAGCCAAGATCTATACAGTAGTAATCGGGAAAAAACTGGTCTGCAGCATATAAAAACCCCCTACAAGGAGTAATAATGAACGATAAATACATCATTGCACTAGATCAGGGGACAACCAGTTCCCGCACTGTAATACTGAACCATGACGGCAAGATAGTCTCCCTTGCCCAGAGAGAATTTCCCCAGATATTCCCTCAACCAGGCTGGGTGGAGCATGACCCCATGCAGATCTGGGCCACCCAAAGCTCCACTTTGACTGAGG
Organism: Deltaproteobacteria bacterium; assembly: GCA_031279515.1. Lineage (GTDB taxonomy): Bacteria > Desulfobacterota > Desulfarculia > Adiutricales > Adiutricaceae > JAITII01. The sequence goes on along the minus strand of JAITII010000020.1, from coordinate 3,339 downwards.
CCATGGCTGCCTCAGGCATTGGCTCCCATCAGATAGTAGCCATTGGCATCACTAACCAGCGCGAGACCACGGTCATTTGGGATAAGGAGACCGGCAAACCTGTCTATAACGCCATAGTCTGGCAGTGTCGCCGCACGGCGCAGATATGCGACGAATTGAAAAAAGTGCCGGGCTTGGAAGAGTACATCAAAGAAAATACGGGGTTATTGCTTGACCCCTATTTCTCCGGCACTAAGATCAAATGGATCCTAGATAACGTGGAAGGAGTCAGGCAGCAGGCGGAACAGGGGAAATTGTGCTTTGGGACCATTGATACCTGGCTCATCTGGCACCTCACCCAGGGGCGGGTCCACGTTACGGACTACACCAATGCCTCCCGCACCCTCTTGTACAACATCCATAATTTAGAGTGGGATAAAAAGATCTTAGACGCCTTGGGCATCCCCGCTTCCCTCTTACCGGAGGTCAAACCCTCCTCCTATCACTACGGTCAAACTAACATAGGCGGTAAGGGCGGCACCCGCATCCCCATCGCCGGCATAGCCGGTGACCAGCAGGCAGCTCTCTTTGGCCAGCTCTGCGTAGAGGAGGGCCTGGCGAAAAACACCTATGGCACTGGCTGTTTTATGCTCATGAACACAGGGAAAAAACCTGTTATCTCGAAAAATGGTCTTATCACCACCTTGGCCTGCGGGCCTAAGGGGGAGGTGGCCTACGCCCTGGAAGGCTCCATCTTCGTAGCCGGTTCCGCCATCCAGTGGCTCAGAGACGAGCTAAAGATCGTAAGCGACGCCGGAGACACGGAGTACTTCGCCAACAAGGCCGAGACCTCAGGCGGGGTCTACGTAATACCTGCTTTCACCGGACTGGGGGCGCCCTACTGGGATCCCTATGCCCGGGGAGCTATAGTAGGTCTCACAAGGGGTACGAGCTCCCGCCATATTATCCGCGCCACCCTGGAGTCCATCGCCTATCAAACCAAAGACGTCCTGGAAGCCATGCAGGCCGATTCCACCGCCAAACTGCAATCCCTGCGCGTAGACGGAGGAGCCTGCGCCAACAACTTTCTCATGCAGTTCCAGGCAGACATCCTGGGAGTCAAGGTGGAAAGACCCGCTATCCTGGAGGTTACCGCCCTTGGTGCTGCCTTCTTGGCGGGTTTGGCGGTAGGTTACTGGAGTAGCCTGGATGAAGTTAAAAATAGGGTGGCCGTGGAAACAGTCTTCAATCCCTCACAGGATACAGAAAAACAAATCCAGCGCTACAAAGGCTGGCAAAAGGCAGTGACTAGGTCCCTAAGGTGGATAGATCCAAGCTAAAGCCTTTTTCACCTAAAATCTTGCAACCGGAGGAGCTGTTCCTCCGGTTGTTTCATGTGGGGACAAAAAAAATCAGTATTTAGTAAAAATAGGCGTCTATTTTTTAGCAAAAAATCCTTCTTTAGATGCTACAGAGCGCCTTTGGAGCGAAAATTACAAAAGAACTCTTATTATTTCCAGTTTCCCATAAGCACAAAAGGAGCCCAATACCATGGATGGGAAAAACCCTCCCCTGGCCATGGGGCATAAGATCGTTGTGCCGGAGGGTTATCTTCAGAAAAAACGCTTGCGGGCGTCCCTCTCTGGGCAACGGCAAAAGAAGAGCTATTCATCACTGAAACCTGAGCTGCCCTAAGGGCCGCTGCTTTATCCATTGCCTCTTGATAGCGGAGGAAATAGAATTGTTTCATAAGCTGAGCCGTTGAAGCATCGTTTACAGGCCAAAGAGTGGCAATAACCGACAGGACTCCTCTGTTAAGGGCAATTGCAGCAAAGCTTTCAAACTCACTTCCATCACCAGTGGTTACCCCAGTTGCAGTGTTACAAGCCGAAAGAGTAAGTAAATCCAAACCATTTAATGGAAGTTCCGAGGACTTTTGGCTTAATTCCCGTACAGTCAGATTACTACCATCTCCCAAAAGAAGGAAAGATTGATCGGGAAAAACAGTGTTAAAATTAAAGTGGCTTGCTATATGCAGTATAGTAAAACCCAGAAGAAGTGAGTCAGAAAGCGTCTCATAAGTAAACTTATCATTAAAATAGGCAATACCAGAAATAACCCCGTCACTCTCATCATTTCCTTTGATAATGGAGTTTATTTCATCTTCCACTTCCGGAAGGGGAATAAATCCCGGTATTTCTGAGTATAAACCAAGAGCTACGGCGGCTGCCTCATCGGGAAAGCTTACCCTTATTTTATCTCTGGAAGCTTCAGTAAAAATAGAGATGGCATAATCTTCAATTAACCATTTTTCGCCATTGTAGAGGGCGCTCATTGGTATATATCTTAAGATGCCGTCGAGGGAAAACATGATTGTAGTAGCGTTTATATTATCTAAATCTGCTTTCAAAGGTAAAATAAGAAGATCGTAAAGTTCTTTAGAGATGGCCCTAGGATCCAAAGTTGGTTGTTGGAGAAGAGACGAAAATTCTCTAACCATATTCTCAAGGTCAGCTTTTTTTACATCAACTGATTTCACCAGTAAAAGATCTTTTGAAGTTAAAAAAAGGTAAAGCTTATCGGTTGAAATAAGGGTATGAATGAGAACAGTTCCATCTCCTAAAGCCTTTAAAGTACCCTGGAGAGTTTCTAAGTTAGCAATAGATGATAATCTTTCCGCTTCAACATAGGTCTCTGTATTTAAGAGCTCAGATAGGTTATCCACAAAAGCCCTATACTCAACCAGATGTAAGTCTAAATTATTATTAATTTCACGCAATTTATCCTCTTCATCGCCCGTAATAATCCCTTTTCTTTTCTTTAAGAGTAGTTCCTGGCGTTCCATAGTAAGAGAGGAAATTGTGTAGCTTAGATTGGAATGCACATTAAGCACGTTATCGTCAAAGTTTCCGGGTAGCAATTGCAGAGGCAGAGCTTCATCAAAATTTGAGCCGGTGGGCTGCAAAGATAAAGTTAGTTCTGCATCTTTTAATAAAGAAATAACCATTTGTGCTTCGGCGTCCCGGCCCATTTCAAGGAGAACTTTAGCTAAAAAAGTGTATCTGTTTTCATTTGAGGAGAGAAAATTTGTTTGCAGGGCTTGTTCTAAGCTTACGAGTGAAAATCTTATATTCTGAGCCGCATTAATCGCCATTTTGAGGTAAAATACAGCCTTAGATTTGTCGCCCAAGTTATAATACAATTTTCCAAGATAATAAGCGCAATCAGCCGTATTTAAATTATTATACCCATAGATTTCGATAGAGGATTCCAAGGCTTTGGATAGTAATGCTATAGCCTCATCTAAATCGTTATTCAGGGCATGAATTAGGGCCAGAGTAATTTTTTGGTTAATTAAAG
>JAITII010000147.1 GCA_031279515.1 Deltaproteobacteria bacterium | reverse complement strand
TGGGCCTTTAAGCTCTTATTATGATGATCAAGGTCGCTTTGTTTTACTGATTGTAGCCAATGGCACCCCTGGCTCTTGGGTACAGGGTGCAGCTAAGGACACTCAGAAAAAGGTCACTTTTTTTGACTTTGCTGGCAATATCCCCATTTCCCAGGATAGTTTGCAGGTAAAAACTGGTTTTGTGGATTTTGTGCGTTTAGGAAGGCATAGGGCCTTTACCCGTGTGAGCATTAATTACGCAGAAGGGAAAGAGCCCAACTACGTCTTGCCGGAGGTCCTCTGTAAAGAGGACTCCGTTGCCATTAGACTGGCCTTTTCCGAGACGCCCTTCCCAGAGACCTCTGGAAAAGTGGATTTTAGTCCAGAAGAGACAGAGCCTCCAGTTAATGCTGGCTTAGAGGATGGCAGCTTAGAAGAGCCACAAGCGGCTGAAAGCCAGACCCCTGGTGCCTTGGGACCTACCCCGGGCATACCTCCGGAAGAAGCGCCAATTAATCCGCCAGCGCCCCAGGATCCCAAACCAACGGTAATCCAACAAGATGCGCAAGCAGGCAATGTGTATAGTGCCGTGGATACTCTTTCCCAAGGGGAAGGCGATAAAAACCCTGAGGCCCCTTTGGAGCTAGCTAGTACCAGTACTATTGAAGATCAGCTCTGTAACAGGTCAGGGCCCGGTCGCGGCCGTTTTGGAGTTGCCTCTGCTAAGACAGAGGAGACCGGGCTCTTTGTGGTGACCCTTCCCTTAGAGAGTGAAGAGGGCCCTGGGGCAGTAAGTATTGGTCATTCTTTGGGAGCAGCTGGCTCTAAGGTTACTTACGTGGACTTTAGTGGAACCTTTAGAGTAACAAGCTACGATCTTGCCCTCAGAGATGGTCCAGTAAGACTAGTGCGTTTTGGTGTCCACCAGGGTTACACTAGGGTCTCTTTGAACTATTTTAATGATAAGGCTCCAAAAATAGCGCCTTTAACCGAGGTCTTGTGCTTGGAAAACGCCGTAGAGATTAGGGTAACCTTTCCTGGAACTGGCGAACCTCCTCAAAGCGAAGAGCCCCAAGTACTTCTTGCTTCATTAAATGAAGAAACTAGTGAAACTAGCAGCGCAGAACCTGTTCTTATCCCTGTTGTGCCCTCTAAGGACTCCACAGAGACCGAACCAGGGGCAGTTGAGCCTCCTATAGCGCAATTGGAAGAGCCTCAATTAGAAGAGCCAAGGGCTCCTGATCCCGAGCCAGTTGAGCCTCCTATAGAGCAATTGGAAGAGCCAGGGGCACCTGAACCCGATCCAGTTGAGACATTAGAGGAGCCAGTCGCCTCTGAGCTAGAGCTAGAGGCGGAGCCTGAGCCTGAAGTCCCCTTAAGGACAGATTGGCTTAATGGGCAATTTGTCTCTTGTGCTGGAACCGGAGACGGCAGCGGTAGTTTCGGGGTCTTTACTGTGGATAACACGGATCCCCAGGTCTTTTTAATTGAATTGCCTTTGGCCGATTCCCTGGGACCAGGGGCAATTACCATCAATCAATCCTTGTCCAGGCGAAGCTCTGCAGTTAGTTATCTAGATATCAAAGGTCGATATAGCATAGCCAAATACAATGAGTTTCTCCAAGAAGGTCCCATACGCTTGGTGCGCCTTGGATCCCATGGCGGCTTTACCAGAGTCAGCTTGAACTGGAGGGAAGGGATGGTACCTGAGGACGTCAATATCTTGACCCTCTGCTCCCAAGGCCTTATCCGGATTAGAGTCACGCCCCAGTATGCCCAAGCGGCACCCGTTGTAGAGCCGCCTCTAAGCTTGTCCGCGGAGGAAAATAGCTCAAGGGAAGAACCCTTGATTGAGGCTAATCCCCAAGAGCCCAGTGAAGCTGAATTAAAAACCCAAGCCCCAGAACCAGCCACTAATCCCCAAGAGGAAGCTTCCAATGGGAGTACCCCGGAGCTAGTTATAGTAGATGCAGATGAGCCTGAGCCAGAGGCTGAGCCTCTGCCAGAGGCTACTTATGAGCTAACTCTAGCTGATACAGATGTGCCAGAGCCAGAGGTTACGTTGGCGCCTTGTGAGGGCCGCGGCAGCGGCAGGGGTAATTTTGGGGCCTTTACCTGGAAAGAAGAAGCTGATGGGAGCTTTGTTTTGACAGTACCTTTTAGCGGGAATCTGGGAAGGACCAAATTTAGAAATAGCGTAAAGAGGACCACTGGAAATGTGACCTTTGTGGACATAACAGGAAGTTATAGAGCTAAGGTGAACGATGAGCGCTTTACCGGAGGCCCGGTGGGAAGGGTACGCTTTGGGTATCATGAAGGCCATATCCGTCTGTCCATAAACTGGCGGGATTCCCATGCCCCTAGCCAGGTTAAAGGGGAGATCTTGTGCTCTGAGGGTTTTATTACTCTTAGGCTTACCCCAGAATATCAACAAAATGAGGACTAAAGGTGGGCTATTTGGCTAAAGTCTCTGTAACTTACCACTATTTCCAAGGAGAGCCTTGGAAGTATAAATTTGGCGAACTGTAAAGGATATTTTTAGCCTTGATTGAAAGCTAAAAGGGGGGTAATCTCAAAAAGTAAGTTTTTAGAGATAGGGCCTTAGGTAGATACCCAAGATTTTAGTAAATATAAGTTTTATGGTCTTGTTAAGGAGATAATTTTTTATGCGTAGTGATTTGATGAAAAAGGGACTTACCAGGATTCCCCACAGGTCCCTTTTCAAGGGGGCGGGACTAACAGATGAAGAGCTTGCCAGGCCAATAGTGGGTATAGTGAACTCCCAAAATGACATTATCCCAGGACATATCCACTTAGATATCATAGCTGATGCTGTAAAGGCAGGGGTCTTGGCTCATGGTGGTACTCCCCTGGTTTTTCCCGCCATAGGGGTCTGTGACGGCATTGCCATGGGACATATTGGCATGCGTTATTCCCTGGTCTCAAGGGAACATATAGCCGATTCAGTGGAGATTATGGCTACGGCTCATCCCTTTGATGCCCTGGTATTTATTCCCAACTGTGACAAGATCATACCAGGCATGATCATGGCGGCCTTGAGGCTAAATATTCCCTCTATCTTTATTAGTGGCGGGCCTATGCTTCCGGGTCTAGTCAGAAAGAAAAAGATAACCTTATCTAGTACCTTTGAAGCCGTAGGGGAGTCTACTTTAGGCAAGCTCTCAGAAGAGGATCTAAAAGAGATCGAAGATAAGTCCTGTCCTGGCTGCGGCTCTTGCGCAGGCATGTTTACAGCCAATTCCATGAACTGTATGACCGAGGCTGTGGGTTTAGCCCTCCCGGGCAATGGCACCATACCAGCGGTACATGCCGCCAGGGTGAGGTTAGCTAAAGAAGCCGGAAGGCTTATCATGCATCTTTACGAAAAGGATATCAAACCCAAGGATATCGTGACCGATGATGCTATCCACAATGTCCTGGCTGCGGACAATGCCTTAGGCTGCTCCACCAACACCGTCTTGCATCTCTTGGCCATCTGTCATGAGGCAGGCTTATCTTTGGATTTAGAGTACATCAATAAGGTAAGTAAGAATACGCCTCACCTGGTAAAATTATCCCCGGCAGGGGATGCCACCTTAGCGGACCTGGATCTCTCTGGAGGGGTACCTGCTGTCTTAAAGGAACTTTTAAAGCTAAACCTTTTAAAGCCTGATTGTCTCACGGTCACGGGCAAGACCATAGGTGAAAATCTCTTAAAAGCCGAAAACAGAAACCCTGATCTTATCAAAGACAAAGAGCACGCCCATTCCCAGGATGGAGGTCTGGCGATACTCTGGGGAAATTTAGCCTTGGACGGGGCAGTCGTGAAAAAGGGCGCGGTTTTACCTGAGATGATGGTACATAAAGGACCTGCCAGGGTCTTTAACTGTGAAGAGGACTGCACAGAGAGTTTACTTTTAGGTAAGATTAAGCCCGGGGATGTAATAGTCATTCGTTACGAGGGCCCTAAGGGAGGCCCCGGCATGCGGGAGATGCTTACCCCCACGGCCACCCTGGCGGGCATGGGTTTAGATAAGACCGTTGCCCTCATAACCGACGGTAGGTTCTCCGGAGCCTCAAGGGGTGCCTCCATTGGTCATATCTCTCCAGAGGCAGCAGCCGGAGGGCTTATTGGCCTAGTGGAAGAAGGGGATACTATTTACATCGACATACCAGCTAACAAGCTGGAGCTTTTGGTGGACGCCAAGATCCTGGTGGAGCGCAGGGCTAAATTTAAGCCCCTTATCCGTCCGGTCCCCAAAGGAGTGCTCTCCCGTTACAGAGAACTAGTGACTTCGGCTAACACCGGGGCCATCTATAGGGACTAAAATAAAAACTACCTTGCTAGCTTTCCAAAGGGGCCTTTGGCCCCTTTGGAAAGGGCTCTTTTGGATGTTTTTTTGCCCTTAGGCACCAAGAAATTTTATGATTAATTTCTACACTAAGACTAGAGCTAATATTTTTAAGGAAGCCTAGATGGCGCGGCTGTTAAATGAGACAAAAATTTTGAAAAATATAGCTAAAAGGCTTTTGTATCAGCTTTTACTCCAAGAGTTACTTTTCCTTGGAAGCTAAAAAAATGCTGGAGTCAATTATTGATCCTAGAGACCCCGAAGATTATGAGGATTACACCTAGTATTTCAATAGGTCCCAGGCGTTCATGGAGGATCAAAGCCCCCATGAGAAGTGTAACTATGGGGCCGCTCATATTATACATAGCTGCTTTTGAGGCACCCAAAAAGGCTATGCCTGCGCTCATGGCATAGATGGGAACAACTGTACAAAAGACTCCTAAGATTAAGCAATAGATGTAGACAATGGGATTAAAAGTAAATAGTACGGAAAAATTTCCCGCTATGGAATAATGGATGTACACAAATATTGTGGCAAAGCACATGATAAGTGAAATAAAGAGCCCCATCCCCACGTCTTTGAAAAACTTATCTACGGCTGTAAGATAAAAGGCATAAATAAGCGCTGACAAGAAAACCAGCGTAGAGCCTAAGAGGATAGAGTTTTGCTTTATGCGCACCTGGGGTGCCATCATGAGCGTAAGGCCCAGGTAAGATACTACAAGGGCAAGGGCGGTAGCTTTTGTGATTGGCTTTTTGTTTACCACGGCATTAATAAGTACCACCATGGTGGGATAGAGAAAGAGGATCATACGCCCCAGGGAGGCGTCAATAAAATATAGGCCCTTAAAGTCCAGGTAAGAACAGAGGTAATAGCCGCAAAAACCTAAGAGTATAATGATGCTCCAGGATTTTATCCCAAATTTTAAGCTCCACTTACAACGCAATAAGTTTATTAAAAGGACGGCAAAAAAGATAGCACCAGCTACAGTCAACCTAAGGCACAAAAGAGAGAGGGGATCGACGCCGTACTGATAGATAAGCTTTGCCAATATGGTCTTAAAGGCAAAAGCCCAGGCACCTAAGATGGTGAAAAAAATACCTTTCTGTGTGTTTGAAAATTCAGGCACAATGGATTCCTAAAAGGTTCATTTAATCTTCGGTAAATAAAACTATTTCTTCCCTTTTACATGGCCCAAAGAAAAAGGGGGGAAGGCCGTGGCCTTCCCCCCTTTACAAGGTATTGGCTTAGGGTCTTAGAGCCGCACTTTGATAGACTTCTTGTGACATTCTAGGCCTTCTGCTTCGGCAATGGTCATTACCGTGGGGGCAAGGTTCTTTAAGGCGTCTAAAGTAAGCTTCTGGAAAGTAATCTTTTTCAAAAAGTCGTCAGTGGAAAGGCCTGAAAAGGACTTGGCAGCACCCCCTGTGGGAAGGACATGGTTGGTACCGCTGGCATAGTCTCCGGCAGCTATTGGGGAATAGTCTCCTAAAAAGACTGAACCTGCGTTTTTTACTCGGCCAAGATAGGATAGAGGGTCTCTTACAGAGAGCTGTAAATGTTCCGGGGCATATTTGTTGGCGAAATCCAAGGCGTCATCTAAGGTTTTACAAACTAAGATAGCAGCATTTTTTATAGAGTCTTCCACTATGCCCTTGCGGGAAAGGGTGGGTAAGAGTTTTTCGGCCAGTTCCGCGAGTTCTCGGGCCTCTTCGGCTGAGGTAGTTACAAAAATGGCTGCTGCCTGGGGATCGTGCTCCAATTGGGCTAGAAAATCCCAGGTTAAGAATTTGTGTTGGCTGCTACCATCGGAGATGATGAAGCCCTCGCTGGGTCCAGCTGGCATGTCAATGTCGGTAACTCCGAAGACAGCAATTTTGGCTGCCATAGCCCAGGTACTCCCCGGGCCGACAATTTTGTCCACCTTGGGGACGCCCAAAAAGCCGTAAGCCATGGAACCCATGGCCCAGGCACCCCCCAGTTTATAGATACTTTCCGCTCCTGCCATGGTGGCGGAGACTAGGATCTCCGGTTTTACGGTAAATCCTTCACCTGGTGGGCTACATGCTATTACATGCTTTACCCCAGCTACTTTGGCAGGGATGATGTTCATGAGGGAACTGGAGGGGTAGATTGCCCTGCCTCCAGGTATGTACACCCCCACCCGGGATAAGGGGAGGGTAATCCTGCCTGCAATAAGTCCCGGAGACAGCTCCGTGAACCACTGGGGTCTTTCCAGCTGGGCCTCATGGAACCTTGTTATATTGACAGCGGCTACTTGGAGGGCCTTTAAAAGCTCCCTATCTATTTGTCTATGGGCCAACTCGATCTCTTCTTCTGAGACCTTGAGCTCAGAGATTTCCAGATTTTGTTTGAAAGGGGCATATTCCTTGCAGATTTCTCCCACCGGGTCCTGTTTTAAGGAGTTTAGGATCTCTAGGGTGATGGACATAGTATCTTGGAAAGAATAAGAGTTGCGTGAGATTATCTCATTTTTTCTCTCAACAGTTAGGTCTTCTAAGTGTTCTATTCTGAGCATGTTGGATTCCAGTAAAACTATTCTTTAAATAAATTATCCGCTAAAGAGACTTTAGCGGCGGGCTTTGAAAAAGTCAGTAATAAGCTTTTGGGAGGCCTCTTTTAAGATACCCCCCTCCAGGTGCCTTAAGTGATGATTTAGGCCCGGAAGCTCATTTAAGGCAAAGAGGCTTTTAACAGCCCCCCATTTAGGCTCATCGGCTCCGTAGATAAGTCCATAGATCCTGGCGTGCAGCATTGCCATAAGACACATGGGGCAGGGCTCTAAGGTGCTAATCACCACTAGCCCAGTTAGTCTATAGTTGGCTAATACATTGGCTGCCTCACGAATAGCTAGGATCTCGGCATGGGCCGTTGGGTCGGATAAACCTATGGTACGGTTGTGAGCCTCTGAGATTATTTTACCGTCTGGCATAGTAACAAGCGCTCCAGCCGGAATTTCACCTTCCCCGGCACCAAGAGAGGCTTCCTCCAGTGCCTTACGCATGAGTTCTTCTTTTAGCATAAGGCTCATGTCTAAAGAAAAAGTATCATTCATGTATGATCCATTTTAAACTCAAGTGGAAAGGTAATTAAATATTTATTGCCGATTAATCATTAGCATGTTGACAACGGCTTATTTTGGACAAACAAGGGTAACAGTTAGCTTACTATTTAAATAAGTCAAGATAAAAATAGTTACCTAAAGTTTCTAGTCAAAAAGGTAGAAGCGTTTATTGTTCGGCGTTCAAAAGGCCATTTGCCCTAAAAAATACAATACATTTTACAACAGTTCCCTTGAAAAGTCGATAAAAAAATCGCGCAAGTGGGCTAAATAGCTGCCTTTTAGACCCTGGCAAGGGCGCTTGGAAGCTTCTAAATAATACATACAATATAATGATATAAATTAAAATATAACACTATATATTGTATATATGCTAAAAAATAAATAAACTAGGGGTTAAGGGTAATAAAAGCAAAACGCTTAAAAGGGGGATAGATTAAGAGGCGCTAATTAGGAAAAGAGCAGTTAATTTTTTATCTGTTAGAAAAGCACAAAATGAAATGGCTAGCTTTCTTAAACTTGGTAGGAGGGAAAAGTTTACGCTTAAATTTTGCCTCACAATTTGGGCGGCCCAATAAAATTTTGTACGCTGGACGTTAGGTTTTAGTTGTAAATTGAAGCTATTAGTGAAATAATTAAAGGGCCAAAGTTTGGGAAAAAGGCAAAGGGCTTTTTAAAATAGAGATAATGCCTATTGTTTTGCCAAAGCCTTTATAAATGGGTTTTTTAAAGGTCAGCATTATTTAAATAATTTTTAACTTCAAACATGCTCTTATAGTTTCTTAATTATGGGCACCCTCTAGCTAGAAGATCTAGCTATTTACTAATTATTTTACACTCTTGTAAGTGCCCTAAGCTCATTTTAAATTTTTTTGAAAGTAGCTCGCCAGGGCTTTGTATAGGCTTAAAACTAAGCTTTTTTGAATATGATTTAAAAGTCAATATTCATATTGTCTATCTTCATTTATTTCAAAAGATAAAGCCTTGTATTTTAAAAACTGTAAAGTCTTTAAATTATGGGCAGGGCGGGCAGAAAGGGAAATTCAAAATTACAAATATTCTTGTCTTTACAAGTAACCAAGGCGAGAAAAAATTCAATGGATTAGCTTATAAGAATTTTTCAGACTTTTTTTAGCTCCAAGGGAGTAACTTATCTTTCTATTATGAACTAGTAAAATATTTATGCCTATGTAATTTAAGGGCTTTTTAAGTCAGATGGAGGTATAATTTTTGTAAGTAGGCGGCTCTTGGCTGTTAGTACGAACTAGGATTT
>JAITII010000107.1 GCA_031279515.1 Deltaproteobacteria bacterium | reverse complement strand
AGGTCTGACCCACCCTAATGGAGTCGCCTTTTAGATTGTTTAAAGACCTTAACTCATCGGACTTCATGCCAAAGCGCTCGGCAATGGTGGAGACCGTGTCACCACTTTTAACCGTGTAGTTTCCCACCTGTGCCTGGGCGGAGGCTGTGGCTTTCACCTTCAATTTCTGGCCAACGCGGATATTGTTGCCTTTAAGGTTATTTAAGGACCTTAGCTCATCGGACTTCATGCCAAAGCGCTCGGCTATGGTGGAGACCGTGTCACCGCTTTTAACTGTATATTCTTCAGTAGCCCCTGTGCTAGTTGAGGCTGTGCTAGTTTGCGGAGCTGGTCCTGTACCCACTCTCAGCTTTTGGCCCACCCTGATGAAGTTGCCGGAAAGATTATTGAATTCCCTCAGTTGCGCCTGAGTTATATGGTATTTCTCGGCTATAATCCCAATGGTGTCACCCTTTACCACTGTATGATACAGAGGGGCACCTTCCGTAACCTCTACCCAGGTGGTCCTGGGCTTCTGGGGAGGCCGGGTTTGGGCCTGCAGCGGGATATTGGAACTAATGGTCAAGATCTGTCCCACATAAAGGGTAGTCCCCGATAGGTTGTTATCCCTTCTGAGCTTATCCATATCCACGCCGTATAAACTGGCTACACTGGAAAGGGTGTCCCCGCTCCGGACCACGTGGGAGATGGAATGTATGACCTGATCCGAGGATGCCGTCCTGGGAGGCGGAGGGGTAGGTCTTGGTGGCGGAGGGGTAGTTTCCGGAGGGCTAGAAGGGGCCGGAATCTCAACCGGCCTTGGACTGGGGGTAGCCCTGGGCGGAACATCCGCTGCAGCTACTACCACAGCATCGGGTCTGGCTAGACCCACTGGTACTATTATTTCTTGACCCGCTGTCAAACGGGGATTACCAGTAAGGTTGTTAAAGGCCAGGAGCAAATCTAGATCTATATTGTAACGCCTTGCCACATCCTCCAAGGTCTCGCCCCTTTTGGCTGTATGGTAGGAAAAAGTCCCAGAACCCTGGATCTCAGGTAACTTGGTGTACTGCTGATAGAACTGGGCCCGAGAGCCAGAGGGTATGCGGAGTACAAAGTCAGGTAGGTTGGGCGGGGTGGTGAGCTTTTTTAAGTGGGGATTCAATTCCTGGATCCGCTCTAAAGAAGTGCCTGCCAGTTGGGCAGCTGTTAAAAGCTGCAAGGGCTCGGTCACCACCACCTCATCCCAGGTATCTGGAGGGCTCCATTCCACCTCCAGGCCGTAGGCAGCGGGATCCCTGGCTATGATGGCCACAGCTAGGTAGCTGGGCACATAGCGCCTGGTCTCAGCGGCTAAAAAGCTGCTATCCCAGGACATATCCCAGTAGCTGTCCACGCCCGGCCGCTGCAGACCCCTTTGGATCTTACCCTCTCCGCTATTGTAGGCGGCGATGGCCAGGGGCCAGGAGTTAAACATGTCGTGCAGAGTTGTCAGATAGTCAGCTGCTGCATAGGTGGATTTAACCGGGTCCCGGCGCTCGTCCACCCATTCGTCAATAATAAGGCCGTAGTTGCGCCCGGTGGACGCTATGAACTGCCAGGGCCCCACCGCATTGGCTGAGGAAATGGCATCAGTACGAAAGCCGCTTTCTATCAAAGCCAGATAGACAAGGTTTTCCGGAAGGCCTTTTTGGCGCAGGATAGCCTTCATGAGGGGTATGTATTTCTGGCCCCTAGATAGGGAGCGGGTGATAAAGCCCCTCCCATCATTTAAAAAGCTATTTATATTCATGAGGACTTCCTGATTGAGCTCAATGGGAATATCCTCTTTTTTAGCCGACAGAGAGGTGAACTCGGTGTCCACCATGGCACCCAGTTGCTGTTCGAACTGTGGGCCTAAGCGATAGTACTTAAGGTTACCGTTTAAAGAATCATTGGCTACGTTAGCGGCAGCCCGGCGCATAGGAGAATCGTCCAGCCTGCCTCCACAAGCCAGAAATCCCAAAAATATAATGGAACATATGGAAAGGGTTAAAACTTTAGAAAGGCGCATGACAGGAGAAATCCTTAAAATGTTTACTTTTCGTTCCTTAATCGCAATTGTTGGCAATTGTACCGGAAAAAGACCTAATGCGCAAGGCGCAAAATAAGCCAAGATATGGGAATAATGGATTTTGTAGCTGTCAAAAGCCTTGATTTTCCCATACTTTTGCTGGGTGCCCCAAATGCTCTCTAATTATTAGCCTCTCTCCTGCCCTTAATTATTTTAGTGAAAAATATATTTTTATGATGTTTTAATATTTAATTTAACTATTTTTAATGTTTTTATATAAATTTTACTATTGATACCAGAAAATTAATAAATATTATACAAAAAATTTATTTCCGCCCTGGGCTTTTTTTCTTTAGATCGTTTTTTTAAGGGCTCTTTGGGCCCTGTTTTTTAAATTTCTGTCTTTGTGCGCCTTTGGGCCGCGGCCCAGAGAGCTGCGGCGCATAAAAAATTTGGCTCTTTACCAAAGGGCCTCTTTACACAATAGCCCCCTTTTTTTACAAAACTAGTAGATTCGGCTGCCTGCACCGCTATATACGATGGGATAATCTTAGCTAGATCTTTATCTGTTAAGGGCATTAAATTTTTCTGCTTATCACATTTTCGATAATTTTAGCCAGATTCGCTGCATTTTAAAAGCATTAGCATAATCTCGATGGATATGGGCTTTGTCCTATTTTTGGAGTGCGCTATCTTGCTTTCACAATACTCTTTGGTTATACTAAAGAATCTAAATGTATTCCTTAAAAATCTGAATATTATTTAAACTGGAGGCGCTTTTACATGCCAAGTAGACCCAGATTTTGCCTTGTAATGTTAGCCAGCACTCTGATTTTGAGCCTTCTTGTGGGCTCGGTTGCCCTGGCCAGCGAAGTATCCTTGGAACTTCCCACCTTCACTGATACGCAGACCAAGACCCTTATCGTGGGCATTATCCTCTGCGTCTTGGGCTTTCTTTTTGGGCTCTTTCAATACCTGGGTATCAAAAAGCTTAAAGCCCACAGCTCCATGTTGGACGTGGCAGCCACCATCTACGAGACCTGCAAGACCTACATGCGCCAGCAGGCCAAGCTTCTGGTAGTGTTATTCATCTTCGTGGGGATCTGCATCTCCTATTACTTTGGCTGGCTGGTGCCAAACCCCAGTATTAAAGGTGTCATCTTAATCCTCATGTGGACTATCATAGGCATCTTGGGCTCCTACACTGTGGCCTTCTATGGTATGCGGGTAAACACCCTGGCCAACAGCCGAATGGCCTATGCCTCTTTGAAAAAAGACCCCTTGGCCTTCTGCAATATCCCTATGAACTCCGGCATGAGCATAGGCGTCCTTTTAATCTCCCTAGAGCTCTTTTTAATGCTCATAATCTTGGTGTGCATGGAAAGAAGCTTAGCTGGACCCTGTTTTATTGGCTTTGCCATAGGGGAATCACTAGGTGCCTCCGCCTTGAGAATAGCCGGCGGGATCTTCACCAAAATAGCCGACATCGGCTCGGACCTCATGAAGATAGTATTTAAGATAAAGGAGGACGACCCCAGGAACCCAGGGGTCATAGCCGACTGTACAGGTGACAATGCCGGAGACAGCGTGGGCCCCACTGCCGACGGCTTTGAGACCTACGGAGTTACAGGCGTAGCCCTGGTGACCTTCATCACCATGGCCGTGGGAACCACGGCAGGCGCCCAAAAAGAGGTCTTGCAAAATACCCTTCTCGCCTGGGTCTTCACCATGGGTGTCCTCATGGTGGTAAGTTCCCTCATTGCCTTCTATATAAATAAGATCTTCTGCAAGATGAGGTTTAGTGGAAAACTCAAGTTTGACTTCGAATCCCCCTTAACTAGCCTAGTTTGGTTCGGGTCCATCCTCTTTATCATCTTTAACTTCATAGTCTCGTACATCATCATAGGCCCCAGCAACACGGAATTTTATGCCCTGTCTAAAAACTCTTGGTGGGTCCTCTCTGCTATCTTAAGTTGCGGCACCCTGGGGGCGGCCCTCATCCCAGAGTTCACCAAGATCTTCACCTCTGGTAAGTCCGGACACGTATTAGAGACCGTGGAAGCCTCTAAAGAGGGCGGCGCATCCTTAAACATCTTAGCGGGTTTCATAGCTGGCAACTACTCCGCCTTCTGGATGGGCCTCGTCTTCTGTTTCCTCATGGGCCTGGCCTATTTCTTTTCTAGCTTTGGCTTAAGTGAAATCATGATCTACCAGCCCGTCTTTGCCTTGGGTTTGGTAGCCTTTGGCTTTTTAAGCATGGGACCTGTCACAATAGCTGTAGACAGCTACGGCCCTGTCACAGACAATGCCCAGTCCATCTATGAGCTCAGCCTCTTTGAAGAGATCCCCGGGATAGCCGAGGAGCTGGAGAAAGAAAATGGTGAAAAACCCGATTTTGAGCTCGCCCATTACTACCTGGAGGCCAATGACGGAGCAGGCAACACCTTTAAGGCTACCGCCAAACCGGTCTTGATTGGCACGGCGGTGGTGGGTTCCACTATCATGATCTTCTCCATCATTTTATACCTCAAAACTACCTTTAGCTTAGAGCCGGAAACCATACTCAATGTCCTTAACCCCTATACTTTAATGGGCTTTCTCTGCGGAGGCGCCGTTGTGTACTGGTTCACTGGAGCGGCCACCCAGGCCGTCTCCACAGGGGCCTACAGGGCTGTGGCCTTCATAAAACAGCATATAGACCTGGACCCGGATGCTGACAAGAGCGCTGCCTTGGAAAACTCCAAGGAAGTGGTGCGCATCTGTACCCTATACGCACAAAAGGGGATGTTTAACATCTTTGTGGCCATCTTCTCCTTTGCCTTGGCCTTTGCATTTTTGGCCAGTGCCCCTGTGTACTTTACCGAACAGATTACAGGAACTGCTCTCTACAATTCCCTGGCCTTTTTTATCGCCTATCTAATTTCCATAGCCTTTTTTGGCCTCTTCCAGGCCATCTTCATGGCCAATGCCGGAGGCTGCTGGGATAATGCCAAGAAGGTGGTGGAGGTGGACCTCCAGCAAAAGGGAACTCCCCTCCACGATGCTGCTGTCATCGGCGACACTGTGGGAGATCCCTTCAAAGACACCTCCTCTGTGGCCCTAAACCCCATCATCAAGTTCACTACCCTTTTCGGTATGCTTACCCTAGAGATAGCAGTGACAGAAGCCTTCCAGAAGGTCTCCCTTTATTTTGGGATAGCCTTTCTGGCAATAGCTCTTTTCTTCGTGTACCGGTCTTTTTACGGTATGCGCATCTCTAGTCTGGTGGAAAAAAATGAGCCCGAAACAAAAGAGCCCAATGATACTATTGAGGAGGGTAAAAATACTGATAGCCCTAAGCTAGAAAAAAAGAGCGATTGATCTTAAAAAAGCCTAAAGCGGCATTTTTATGGCTAAAAGCCCCAAGTCTCTTGGGGCTTTTTTGCCCCTTTTCTTAGAACCTATCTGAGCTTTGCCTATGGCCAAATGCAATAAAATAAGGGCCGACGAGCTCTTGGTAAATTCTGGTTTAGTTGAAAGCAAAAACAAGGCCCAGGCCCTCATCATGGCAGGCAGGGTCACAACGGATAAGGGCCGTGAGATAAAAAAGGCCGGGGAAATGGTCCCCATAGAGTGCCAACTCTTAGTGAAAGAGGGCTCCCTTTTTGTGAGCCGGGGCGGTTTTAAGCTCCAAGGTGCTCTCCAAGACCTCAAAGTGGACCCCCAGGACCTCATCTGCTTAGATTTAGGCGCCTCCACTGGAGGCTTTACGGACTGCCTCTTAAAAAACGGGGCTGCCCACGTAACAGCTGTGGACGTAGGAAAGGGCTTAATAGACCAAAGTCTGAGGATTTGTCCCAAGGTCACCTTGCTGGAGAACCAAAATGCCAGATACCTTGGAAAACTGGACCTTATCTTTGATCTAAAAGGTCCCTTTGACCTTGCGGTAATGGATCTTTCCTTTATCTCCCTTAGCCTCATACTTCCAGTCTGCGCCCCTCTTATAAAGGACAGGGGCAAGATGATTGCCATGGTAAAACCTCAGTTCGAGGTGGGCAAAGGGAAGACCAAACGCGGGGTTGTCAAAGACCCGGCCCTCATAGAGGAAGCCGCCTTAAAGATCTCTGCCATTGCTCCCATCTTAAACCCCCCCTTTAAGGTAACGGGAAAAGCTCCATCTAAGCTAGCCGGTCCCAAGGGCAATAGAGAGATCTTTGTCCTCATGGAAAGGCTATAGCGTAAAAATGCCAAAGCCCCCCTAAAAGCTAAAGCTTTTAGGGGGGCTTTTAAAAAAAGCTTAAAACAAGACCCTACTCTTATCTATTTTTCTCTTTCCCCCTTAAGGCAAAAGGTCATAGTTGTCTGAGTGATTGGCAACATTTAAGTTCTTTAAGGTGCGCTCCAAAAGGATCTCGTGGTGGGGGAGCCCCGAATAGCCAAAGGTTCCCCTAATAGCAGCTGCTACGAACTGGCTTGCCCTGTCCATGGCGCTGGGAAGGCTATCTCCTTGCAAGAGCGAACCAGTTAAGACGCTGGAAAAGATATCTCCTGTGCCGTGGTACTGGGTGGGGACATAGGGCCTGCCTGTTACCCAAAAACGGCCGTCTTCCCTATTGTATGCCGCCACAGTGCTTAGATCCAGGCGAGACTTCAAAGGAAGGCTTGTGATGACAGGCATGGAAGGCCCCAGGTCAGAAAGGGCTCTGAGCCAGTCTTTTACCTCTTCCTCTTCTAAAAATTCAGGCACGCTTCTATCCAAAAGGAAGGCAGCCTCTGTGATGTTGGGCGTGATGACCTGGGCTCGGGTGGCAAGCTTTTTCATCTCCCCCACCATTTCCTGAGGCATGGAGGGGTAAAGTTTTCCGTAGTCCGCCATGACTGGGTCTAAAACTACCAGGGTATCTTCGGTCTTAAAGCTGTCTATAAAGTCCGCTACGATGTCCGCCTGGCGCACAGATCCCAGAAAGCCGCTGTATATCGCATCAAAGCGCAGGCCCAGCTTGCGCCAGTGGTCGATAAAGCTAGGCAGCTCTTCGGTAAGGTCTAGGAGGGTGTAGCCCTCTATCGCCGTATGGGCGGAAAGGATAGCCGTTGGGACTGGACAAACCTCTATGCCCATGGTGGAAAGTATCGGGATAACAACAGTTAGAGAACAGCGCCCAAAACCTGAGAGATCATGGATAGCAGCCACGCGAGCAAGGGGATTTTTCATAGTAATAATTTCCTTAGTAAATTTAGACCCCAGAAGCTAGAAATATGGGGTTTTTGCATCTTAAAAAGAAGTAAAAGTTACCAATGATGCAATTATGAATCTCTTGCAGTCAAAAAAAATAGCCTTTAGGAAGGCTCTTAAAAAGCAAAAGCTTTGCTTTTGCAAAGGTATTTTTTTAACTATTTTCTTCTTTTTTATTCATTAGCCATTCTGCTCTACACTTAAATACTAATGCTTTTAATAAAGAAGTCAAGTATTACCGGGCTCTTCTGGTTGGACTTGCTCATGAGGATTTTCCTCAGATAAGTCCGACTGGTTTAAAGAGGCCTCTTTTGGAGGTTTTTTCTCGGACATTAAAAGACCGCCCAGGCCTACCAAGCCCAAAAGTACCATGAGGCTCCCTGAAAAGATGCACAACACAAAGACATGGGGTGCATTTTCTATCAAAAAGGAAAAGCGCAAGGTCCAGATGCCAGAAGGGATAAAGATGAGAGTCATTCCGGCGCACAGCAAAAGTCTTAGGGTATGGCGACTCATTTGTATTTATGGCCTTTAATGAAAATTAGTTAAAAAAAGAGGAGACTTTGCCAATAAAACCCATTATAACAAAAAACAGGCTGAGGAAAACCCCCAGCCTGTTTAGGTTAAGCTGACAACAAAAAGGAATTTTTACTCTTCAGTGATGGTGATGGCATTGACCTCACAAGCCTCTACGCAGCTTTCACAGCCAACGCATTCAGCTAAATTGACAGGTACGGCGACTCCGCCTTTGACCTCATAAACTTCCACCGGGCAGGCATCCTGACATTTACCATCGCCATTACATAGACTGGAATCGATTTTAATTGAGTAACCCATGTTGATTGCTACCTTTCAAGCAAGTAATTGATAAAAATAATGGGCCTCTAAAAAAGGCCTCCCACCTTGGGACCAATATCATTTAAAAGAAAATGGCCCTTTAAGTTTGCCTCTTTATAGACCAATTCGTCAAAATAAGCAAGTGTTTTTTTGACAAAGGTGGGAGTAATTTTACTATATATATCAAGTAATTGACCCAAGGCTCTGGAGAGAAAATGAAAAAATGCCACTTTTTTTTTCTTAATATGGAAGACTAATTAGGCGCTTTTTAGAGCGTAAATAAAAGCTTTAGGACTACAGAGGGACTCTTTGAGCCCATTTTCTTAGCTTTTGAAAGCTAGTTATAAAAAGCCCTCTGGCTCTAAGCCGTTCTATGTCGGATAAATATTATAGCTAATATCTTAGTAATTTAATTAAAGTATTAAAATTCATGTTAAAAATATACTATTAAGTAGTATAGTGATTTAATAGTTAATAAATCTCAAAAAAATTCAAATGCTGCTGGGCACTAAAAAAGGGCCACTAAAAAGTGACCCTTAGAAATTTTTTCTCCCTACCCTGTTACAAGCTGGCGGCCTGTGGATAGACGCTTACTTTCTTACGATCAGCTCCTAAGCGCTCAAATTTTACCAACCCGTCTATGAGGGCATAGATAGTAAAGTCGCGTCCTAGGCCAACATTTGTGCCAGGATGGATCTTGGTCCCCAGTTGGCGCACGATGATATTACCGGCTTTCACCAGTTCTCCGCCATAGCGCTTTACGCCTCTCCTTTTACCAATAGTATCTCGTCCATTACGGCTGGACCCGCCTGCTTTTTTATGGGCCATGATTAATTCTCCTCTATTGGTTTATCCTGTGGTTTATCCTCTGGTTTATCCTGTGGTTTATCCTGTGGGCTTTCTTGTGGTTTATCCTCTGGGCTTTCCCCTGCCTCTTCAGGACTGGCCTGGGGCACAGTGTCCTGGCTAAGGGTCTGTGGTTCACTGGCAATCTCTTGTGCTGGGGCTACTACTTCTTCAGTGACTTTAGCCTCAGCTAAGGCTGGCGCCTCAGTAGCTAGTGCCTCAGCTTCTGCCTCAGCTTGGGCTGCACTTTCCGCTGGGGCTACTACTTCTTCAGTGACTTTAGCCTCAGCTAAGGCTGGCGCCTCAGTAGCTTGTGCCTCAGCTTGGGCTGCACTTTCCGCTGGAGCTACTACTTCTTCAGTGACTTTAGCCTCAGCTAAGGCTGGCGCCTCAGAAGCTTGTGCCTCAGCTATTGCCTCAGCTTGGGTTGCACTTTCCGCTGGAGCTACTACTTCTTCAGCTTGGAGGGCTGGCTCCTTAGAAGGGAGAGGATCTTTTTCTTGGCTTATTGTGGAGCCTAGGTTAATGTCCGTTATTTGCAATTGGGTAAGGTACTGACGGTGACCTTTCGCCTTGTGATAACCCTTCCGGCGCTTTTTCTTAAAGACTAAGATCTTCTCGCCCCGCTCCAGGTTAAGGACCTCTCCGGAGACTTTTACCCCGTCAAGCTCTTTGCCAGTTTTAATACCGCTCTCGTCCCTTATTAAGACAACCTTGGAAAAGACGTGTTTGTCACCACGATTCTTGTCTAGAAGGCGATTAACCTTAATTGACTTTCCTACTTCTACCTTATATTGGCGACCGCCTTCTTCTACTATGGCGTACATATGAATAATCTCTCCTCATAGAGAAAACTTAGGAACGAAATACTAAAACAATAAAATGCAGCTGTCAAGCATTTTCGTAGATCCACGGTGCTTGCTAAATAATTATGTGCTATAATAGTAAATTAATAATAATCATACTATTTAACAACAAAATTTATTAGTTTGTCTGGTACATAGATCTTTTTTACGATCTCTTTACCCTCAAGCCACTTGGTAACTACAGGGCTTTGCAGGACTAGGGGATCTATCTCCTCTGGGGTAAGACCTACGGCAAGTTGAATCCTATCTCTCAGTTTACCATTTATCTGAACCACATACTCCACCTCGGGCCTTATGAGCTTTTCCTCGTCGTATTCCGGCCATTTGGCGGTAAAAACGCTAGTAGAAAATCCCAAAGACTCCCAAATCTCTTCGGAAATATGGGGCGCAAAGGGAGAAAGAAGCCTAGCTAAGACAGAGGCAATCTCTTGAGAGCGGATCTTATTTTTGGTCAGGTGATTTACCAGCTCCATAATATGTGCCAAGGCAGTATTATAGGAAAACCTTTCTATGTCTTGCCCCACAGCCTTGATGGTAGAGTGGAGAAAATATTGGGTTTCTGGGCCCAAGGGGAGCTCATAAGTTAGAGGCGCAAACTGGGGGGAAGATACTGCCCAGAGGCGGTCCAAAAAGCCTTTCATGCCTTTTACCCCACCGTCTCTAAAGTCCCCGCCCTCCAGGTAGGTACCCATGAACATGAGATAGAGCCTAAAAGAATCCGCGCCAAACTCTTTCACATAATCATCAGGGTTTATGATGTTACCCTTGGATTTGCTCATCTTGGCCCCATCTTTGACTATGATGCCGTGAGCTACGAACTTTTTGTAGGGCTCGGCAAAGTCTATTAAACCGATGGAATGCAAGGCCCGGCACAGCCAGCGGCTGTATAACAGGTGCAATACTGCGTGCTCGTTTCCTCCCACGTAGAGGTCCACTGGGAGCCACTTTTTAGTCCTGGTGGCATCAAAGGGAATATCTGGAAAGTCCGTGGAGGGATAGCGGTAAAAATACCAGGCAGAGCAGAGGAAGTTATCTGAAACGTCCGTTTCCCTGTGGGCCTTAGAGCCGCACTGGGGACAGGTGGTATGGTAGAATTCCTTATCCCTGTGCAAGGGGGAAACCCCGCTGCCATCTGGCTTAAAGTCCTCCAAATAGGGGAGTAAGACCGGGAGATCCGCCTCCGGAACCGGCACTATACCGCACTTGTCACAGTAGATGATGGGAATGGGCGGGCCCCAATAGCGCTGGCGGGAGACGCACCAATCCCTTAACCTATAATTGGTCTTAAACTGGGCCTTATTGTCTTTTGCTAAAGACTCAACTATCTGTTTGGACCCTTCTGTCTTGGCAGGTAAACCATCAAAGGGTCCGGAATTCATAAGATTTCCCTCCCCTGTATAGGCCTCCAGCTGGATATCCGGAGTACCTATTGGAGATGAAACCACCTGGATGATAGGAAGAGAAAACTTTTTGGCAAATTCATGGTCCCTAATGTCGTGGGCAGGCACTGCCATAATGGCCCCTGTCCCATAGCCCATGAGGACATAGTCCGCTGCCCAAATGGGAACCCTTCTGCCGTTTACCGGATTTATGGCATAGGCACCGGTAAAAACCCCTGTCTTTTCCCTTTTTTCATTCTGGCGTTCGGTCTCGCTTATAGCCTGAGCCTGCCTGCGGTATTCCTCTAAGGCCTTAAGGTTTTCTTCCGTGGTGATGGTATCCAAGAGGGGATGCTCCGGAGAGAAGACCATGTAAGTAGCCCCAAAAAGGGTGTCTGGGCGGGTGGTGAAAATAGTAAATTCCTCTCCCCCCTCCACTTGGAAGGTGACGTCCGCCCCCAGGCTCTTACCTATCCATTGGCGCTGGGCTATTTTAGTACGCTCCGACCAATCCAGGCTGTCCAAGGCCTCCAAGAGCTCTTCGGCAAAGTAGGTGGTCTTGAAATACCACTGCTCCATATCCCTTTTTTCCACCAGGGAAGAACAGCGCTCACAGCGATCGTCTATGACCTGCTCTTTGGCTAGAACTGTCTTGCAGCTGGGACACCAGTTCACTTGGCCCTTTGCCTTGTAAGCAAAACCGTTTTTATAGAGGGTCACAAACATCCACTGGGTAAAGCGGTAATAGTTGGGGTTAGTGGTGTCAACCTGGTGCTCCCAGTTGAGCATGAGGCCCATCTTCTTTAATTGGTCTTCCCGGAAATGCTCTATATTTTTAGGGACCATGTCCGCTGGATGGCGGCCAATCTTCAAGGCAAAATTTTCCGAATGCATACCAAAGGCATCGAAACCCATGGGTTCAAAGACATCGAAGCCCTTAAGCCTGCGGTAGCGTCCTTGGATATCGGAACCCACAAAGGCAAAGACATTTCCCACATGGAGTCCCTCGGCGGAGGGATAGGGAAACATCATAAGGTTGTAGAAAGGATTTTTCGCCCCATCCAGGTCGACCCCGTCGGTATTGTTCTTTTCCCAGCGCTCTTTCCACTTGGCTTCCACTTTTTTGGGGTCATATTTGACCATAAGCTCCTCCCTCTTTAGGCCATTTCTTGCTCTTTTAGATGATTTAGGGCTTTTTTGTCAAGCCTAGCCTAAAGGTCAAAAGAGCTCCATTTTTCTAGGCTTAAGATCACAAGCCCCCAGGCGCTAGGCGCCTGGGGGCTTGCTAACTACTCACTAGAAAAGAGTAAAATGGACTAGCCTCCTATTATAGCATAAAAATCCTCGTGAGAAACAAATTTTAGGTGTTTTTCTATGTAACCACCAAAGAGGCTAATCTAGTTCAGAGAGTCGGATTTTTTGCCCCTTTTGGCCTTGGGCTCAGGAGTTGTTTCTATTTCAACGTCCTCGTAGCTGGCAGGTACGAAGTTGGAGGACTCTTTGATAAATCGTAGGCTCACCTTGCCTGTGGGGCCGTTTCTCTGCTTTTTTATCTGCAACTCAGCCAAACCTTCGAACTCGGGTTTTTCGGGATAGAGTCTGTCATAGCGGAGTATGAAGGCCACTATATCCGCATCCTGCTCAATGGCGCCGCTATCGCGCAGATCCGCTAGATCGGGTTTAGAAACGTCGGACCTTTTAAGCTGAGAACAGCATAAAACAGGCACGTCCAGCTCCTTGGCCAGGCTCTTTAAACCTGCTGAGATTTCGGCCACCTCCCTTTCCCTATTGTGGTGCTCTTCATTGGGGGTCAAGAGCTGCAGATAATCCACCACTATAAGTCCCAAAGGGGGACGACCCTCGGCCTTTAATCTGCGCTGCAGCCTGCGTGCCTTGGCCCTTAGATCCAAGGGCCTAAGTTTCTGGCCGCTGGAATCATCTATGTAGATGGGGGCGTCCTGGAGGCTGGAAAGGACCTTGGTCAAATCCGCAGTCTCCCCTTCACCTAGCCTTCCTGCGCGCATGGATAGAAGGTTATAGCCTCCCAGCTGGCAGAGCATACGCATCATTATTTGCTCTTTACCCATCTCTAGGCTGAAAAAGAGCACGGAATAGGCCGCGGCATCCCTATGGGCCTGACGTTGGAAGGGGATGGCAACATTTAAGGCTATCCTTAAGGTAATGGCCGTCTTTCCCATGCCAGGCCGCCCGCCCAAGATGATGAGATCCGTTTTTTGTAGCCCACCGGTCAGCCAGTCCAGCTCTTTGAGCCCTGTTGGGACACCTGATAAGCCGTCTTTAAGGTGTTTTAACTGGACAATGCGATTATAGGTCTCTTCCAAGATATCCGATATTTTTACCATACTGCTAACAAAGCGTCTGTCCCTGATGGCAAAGATAGAGGCTTCGGCGCTGTCTAAGGCATCTTCCGCCGGTGAATTGTTCTGGCAAGCTTCGGTAATATTAGAAGATGCAATAAGGAGTTGCCGCACCGTGGACCTATCCACCACTATCTTGGCATAGCTCTTGGCGTGAAACATGCTCATGGACTCATCTTCAAGGTCCAAAAGGTAGCCATAGCCCCCAACCTTGTCTAAGGTCTTCCTATGCAGGAGCTTTTCCTTTAGGGTTAGTGTGTCAATAGGCTGGTTATTATTATAGATTTCAGCCAGAGCGCGAAAGATCTCATCGTGGGCTTCGCGATAAAAGTCATCCGGCCTTATCCCAGTATCCAGGACATCAGGAAAGTTCTCCCCACCATAGCGGAGGATGGTCCCTAAAAGGATCCTTTCAGCCTGCAGATCGGGTTCCCTGGATAACTTTAGAGTCCCTGGAAGTGGGGAGTTTTGGGGTTTATTGCCATCAAAACGTGTATTTGTCATTAAAAGCTACCTTATTGAAGCTAAATGAGATGATTTTTGTTACGAACTTTGGTCTTTAGTATAACCAAAGCGCAAGGTATATAATACAGAAAAAATAGAGGAGAAGGGATAAATAGTTGAAATATCAAGTAAAATTTTTTGAGCGCATTCTTCTGTAGCACAAAAGCAACTGTGACAAAGAAATTAAATTAGGTATATTTTATAAATATTAGCAAAAATTTCATGTTAATATATCTAAATAGTTAGAACTATATTTTATATAATTCAACTGGTTTATATCATTAAAATAATCTTAGTGAATAATTATAGAGTATTTAAAAATATTAAGTATGTAAAATGTTTAAAAAGGTAAAAAAAAGCTAATGTATAAATATAAAATATGTTTTGGAATATAAATAAAGATCTCAGAATATTTAATAGATAAAAATATAATATTAAGGCTCGTGTAAGATTAACTTAAAAATATAAATCTTAAATATAAAATTAGATAGACACCGAGCGCCTCGCGCGAATTAAAAATAGTTACCCTAAGGTGTTGCACAAGTTACACTAATCTTTAGCCAACATTTTTTAAACGAACTACTTAACAGATCAATGTGAAAAAAGTCTAATCTTCGTAAAGCGGAAAATAGTTTTAAAGAGATTTAAGTTTTTAAGCTTACAAAAGAGACATTATTTTCAGTTACCCATAATTACAAAGGGCCCCCAGTAGTAAGGGTGTGAAAAGCCAGTACCGTCCCAATGTTTTATTTCACGAGACTTTATGGAACCAAAGGATGCCTTAACAGCTCCTCTTTAAACTGGTTTAAGATTTGATGAATTATGCATAAGGCGCTTTTGAGAAAGCATTAAAGCAGCTAATTTATCTAAGCCGTCACCCTGATAACATGCTTGGTGAAAATTTTTAATAAGCAACATTGTAGAAGCATCATTTAAAGGTATTCTGAAGTTTTTAAAATTTTAGACTTGCTGCGTTTGTTCTCTCAGCTTCTTTTAAAAATCCCAGGAAGCTCATTTTGACAAAAATCATTAAAGGTCATGCTGTGAGCTGTTATTTCAATATCTAACTCTTCAAGCCGCATTGTCTCTTCTGGGCTTAATGTTTCAACTTTAGCTTTCCTTTCAATAAGAGCTCTTCGCTCTTTAGTCAAATTAGCGAGAGTTTCGGAAATATTAAAAAAAGCCGCCAAAGCTGGCCCTTCAGGTGTATCTTTAAAGAGATTTTCTGGTGTATAGTTATAAGAGCTGTATCCAGTTTGAAGAGATAAAGTTCTTACTTGAAGCTCATCCATTTGAAGAAGTAAGATTACTTCATCTTTCTCTGCCTCACGTCCGGCTTCAATTAAGAGTTTACAAAGAAAATGGTAACGATCTTCTACGAGTTCCAAGAAACTTCCCTTTAGACTTTCGTCTAAAGAAGCATTGTTAATTCTAGTAAGATGAGTGGATGTGATAGCAACTTTTAGGAAAAAGATAGCTAGATGGATATTATTATTAGCATAGTGAACAAGCCCTAATTGATAGGCTGCGAGAGCTGTATCTGGATTTAAAAGCCCCAAAACTTGTCCTCGAGCAATAAACACCTCACTATACAGAGTTAAGGCTGTTCCAAAGTCCCCAATAGATTTATAGGCAGCAGCCAGGTTGAACTTGGTTGTAAGAGTATTGGGATGATTAACCCCTAGGATTCGTTCTTGAGCAAGAAGTACCTCACTATACAGAGTTGAGGCTTTTTCATAATCCCCCAGGAAGTGATAGACATTCGCCAAATCCCTTTTGGTTATAAGAGTATGGGGATGTTCGGCGCCCCAGACACGCTCCCCCACAAGAAGCACCTCATTACAAAGAGTCAAGGCTTTTGTATAATCCTCCATAGATTCATATACACCTGCCAGGTTGTGTTTGATTGTAAGAGTATTTGGATGATCAGCTCCCAGGATTCGTTCTAGAGCAAGAAGTACCTCATTATAAAGCGTTAAAGCTTTTTCATTATCACCCATAGCTTGATAGACAGCCGCCAGATTGTTTTTGGAATTATGAATATTGGTATGATCGGGGCCCCAGACACGCTCCCCCGTAATAAGCACCTCATTATAAAGAGTCAAGGCTTTTGGATAATCCCCCATAGTTTCATAGACAGTTGCCAGGCTATTTTTGGTTGTAAGAGTATTGGAATGATCAGATCCCAGGATTCGCTCCTCAGCAGAAAGCACCTCATTAAACAGAGTCAAAGCTTTGCCATGATCACCCAAAGATATATAAACAGCTGCAA
>JAITII010000110.1 GCA_031279515.1 Deltaproteobacteria bacterium | reverse complement strand
TGGAAAAACCCAAGACTTTAGCTGTAACACCTATTGACCTTATACCTAGCGCCTCGGCTGTCATACTTTCCGAGGCCAAGGGCTTGGAGCTTTTGGCCTCCAAGCTTGACGACTCTTTTAACCAGGCCTGCGAGCTCATCTTAAGGCGCAAGGGCCGAGTTGCTGTAACCGGCATGGGCAAAAGCGGCCATATCGCCAGAAAAGTGGCTGCCACCCTATCTTCCACCGGCACCCAGGCGTTTTTCATACACCCTTCCGAGGCGGGACACGGGGACTTAGGTATGTTAAATCCTGATTCAGACACAGTGCTTGCCTATTCTAATTCTGGGGAGACCGTAGAGCTTTCAGCCATCTTGCAATTCTGCATCCGCTTTAAAATACCTATTATTGGCGTCACCATGAACCCTAAAAGTCTCTTGGGAAACCAATCTGACATAGTCTTGATCCTCCCTACCCTCTCCGAGGCTTGCCCCTTGGGCTGCGCTCCCACTACCTCCACAACCATGATGCTGGCCCTGGGAGACGCACTGGCCCTTTCCCTTCTTTCCACTAGAGGTTTTACCCAAGAGGATTTCCACCAGTATCATCCCGGAGGTAAATTGGGTAGTCGCCTCCTTTTAGTTGGTGACCTCATGCACACAAAAGATGACATGCCCATAGCCTCACCTGACGCCAAGATGAGTGAGGTCCTGGTCATCATGACCGGCAAACGCTTAGGTTGCTTAGGGATTGTAGATAAAGGGAAACTAGTGGGAATGATAACTGATGGTGACCTAAGGCGGCATATGAGCCCAAATCTTATGGAATCTTATACCAAAGATATTATGACGCCCAATCCCATTACCTTCAGTCCTGATACCTTAGCCGCTAGAGCACTTGCCCTCATGCAGGACAAAGAGATAACCAATGCCTTTGTTGTCTCAAATAATAAAGAGCCCTTAGGGGTTATCCATATCCACGACTGCCTGGCAGCTGGGGTAGTCTAAGGGCATCCAGATAAAATAAAGGGAAACTAACTTCCATCTAAATACGAGGGCCCTTTTCTCTGCCTAAAAGCCCCTTAGCTTTTTTTCCTTAAGCATCTTGAAGCTTAAATATTAGTAAATCTAACATTATCTATCTCCTAGATATTTTCACTTCCTTTAATTGAAGTCGCCATGGGGTTAGAATGCGAGGCATTAGAAAAATACAGGAAATTTAATTCCATCAAAATTGCCCGCCTTAAACAGCTTAGAATCAATAAAGATCCCAAGGGAAAAAAGTCCAAAGCAAATTGAATCCTGTTTGATTTTTTAAAATTGGGCCCGTGCCTAATTACTTTAAAGCTGTGCTCTTGGTCAATGGAACTAAAGATATATAAATTATATAAATAGTAAAAATAAACTTATATTTACTTATAATAATGAATTAATTAAGTATTAGTATATTAGAATTTAATATATATAATTATCTCTTAAGAAATTTACAGCTAATAGGTTTTGGGCAAGTTCTTGCACTAAAAGGCTTTTTTCTTAGTTTTTGCCCCAGGACAACAAAAATCTCAACCAATAGACTTGATTTCCTGTAAAATGTAAGTGCTCTTCTACGGGCAATCACGTGTTTCCGAGGTGTAGAGTACTTATGAGCAGTTCACTTGAAGTAGCAGGCTATACAATATATATAATCCTCATAATCTACGCCTGGATAGTGCTTATTACTGTGCTTTTGAGCTGGTTTTCGCCAAACCCACATCACCCGGTAATGCGTTTTTTAAATTCTCTTTGTAACCCTCCCTTAAAATTAATAAAACGAATTTTGCCTCTGACCTTCGGGGGCTTAGATTTTTCACCGATACTATTTTTCATAGCCATTTATTTTGTAGCAAATTTCATACGCCTTAGCACCATGGCTATTGGACAAGGCGCCGCCACCATGGTCTTAGTTCCCATCTTCTGTCTTTGCCTTTTGAATATCATAAGGAGCCTTTCCTTTCTCCTTATCATCCTCATGATTATAAGGGTATTTCTTTCATTGGTGGGAGCCTCGCCCTATAATCCTTTAGTTCTGGTGGTATATGGCACCACCGAACCCCTGCTTTCTCCTTTGCGCGGCCTTTTGCCTAAAGGACCCGGAGGGCTAGACCTACGCGCCCTTTTGTTTTTGGCCTTTTTATTGCTATTTTATGCCTTCGTACTTGTAACTCTCATAAAACTCACCAATGTATGGGTATTGTCTTACTATGCCCTCGACACCATCACCATGTGACAAGTCTGCCAAGTTAAGGGTGCGAATATCTCCCGGCGCTAATACAGACAAAGTGCTGGGCACCTACGGGGATGAGCTGAAAATCAGCCTTTCTGCCCCTCCAGTGGATGGGAAGGCAAATAGCGCCCTCATTAAATTCCTAGCCCGCATCCTGGGCCTCAAGAGCTCGCAGATTACCCTCGCCCACGGCCAAACTAGCCGCAGCAAACTAATAAACATACAAGGGTTAACTGAAGCCGAGCTCTTACAAATCTTAGCTCCCTTTCTTACTGACAGTAAGGAAAAAAGCTAGTTTTTGGCCGTGCAACCCAACACAAGCCTTGCCTTTTTTTCATCGTCAATTAATTGGCTTACCAGAGATTCTGGGCCATCAAAGCGGATCATGTTACGGATCCTACTTATGAACTCAAGACCCAGCCTTTCCCCGTAAAATTCCTCAGAAAAATCGAAGATATAGGTCTCCACCGTAAGGTACTGGTTCTTAAAGGTCGGATTGTTACCGATGCTGGTCATGCCGGGAAGTATCTTTCCCCTAAGGCAGGCTTTGACAGCATAGACCCCAGGTCCAGGTACGAGCTGCTCTAAGGTACCTAAGTTGGCAGTGGGAAAACCCAGGTGCCTACCCCTTTTTGCCCCGGATATAACAGTGCCTTCTATTTTATAGGGCCTTCCCAAGAGCTTGGAGGCGCTTTCCACTAACCCTACCTTTATAAGTCCTCGCACATGGGAACTTGAAAGGCTTTCACCCCTCTGGGTCATCTGGATGGGTAAGGTCCTGATGGCAATGCCCTTCTCTTTGGCCCAGCTGGACAGAAGTTCCAGGTTGCCCTCGGCATTTCGCCCAAAACTGAAGTCAGGGCCTATTGAGATCTCTAGGATATCTGCCTTGGGGTAGAGGCATTCTTCCAAAAAATCCTTATAAGAGATGGTGCTAAAAGCCTCTGTGAACCTCAGACAAGCCAAGATATCCAGACCCATAGCTGAAAGTATCTCACTTTTTTGTGCAAAAGTTGTAAGTGTTTCAGGGGCAAAGTTGGGCGAGAGGACGGATAGAGGGTGGGGTTCAAAGGTTAAAAGCAAAGAGGATGCCTTTTTTTCCCCGGCGCTTTTCATAACCTCCCTTATTAAAGCCTGGTGACCTAAGTGCAGGCCATCGAAGGTACCTATGGTCATGACAACTCTATCGCCTTTTAGGGATGCATCATTTTGCCAGTCATCTATGATCTTCATTATATTAACCAGTCCCCTAAGGTGGCCTAAAATAAGCATCGGGACATTATTTGTTGGCTACGGGAGTCGTTTTCGCAAAACACCCCTTTTAATGGGTCCTCAAAGAGCACTTTTTTCTTAGCCCCCCATTAAAATAAGAGAAGGCCATTTTAAGGCACTTTGCTATATTTTTCAACGCTTAAAACCTCAAAGTTAGCCAACTGGCAGTTTGGCTAGTCATTTTTCAGGCGATGACATATAATTTTACAAATTTGAACTTACAAAGACCTATAGCTCCCTTAAATCAAGCATAAAAGCTTTTAAACCCTGGTTTTATGAGCCCCAGACTACTTATTGTCAGGTTGTCAGCCATTGGCGACACCATCCATAGTCTACCTTTAGCATCTGCTCTAAGGGAGATATACCCTAAAGCTTTCCTGGGCTGGGTGGTGGAAACACTTGCCTCTCCATTAATAGTGGGAAACCCCCTTCTTAATTGGTACAAGGTCCTCCCCAGAGGCTGGATAAAGAGCCCTTGTAAGCAATTGGCTTTGAAAAAGGAGCTAAAAAACCTCAAATTCGATACCGCCTTCGATCCCCAGGGCCTTACCAAGAGCTCTGTGGCAGCTTGGCTCAGCCGGGCTCCAAAAAGGATTGGCTTTGTTCGGGGTGAAGCTAGAGAAATAGCCCCTTTCTTGGATAATATCCTAGTTAGCCCCCCAGCTAGCCATGTAGTCGAAAATACCCTGTCCCTAATTACAGGCCTGGGTTTAGAGGCCCCCACAGAAGCACCTCTTATCCTTCCTCCCTGCCCCAAAGAAGATCTTTATTTATTGGAAGGCTTTTTTTCCCAGCTGGGTAAGGGGCCCTATAACCTCATTGCCCCCTTTAGCAACAACCTTTCCAAGTGCTGGCCACTTGACCGTTACGCTGAGCTTGCCAGACGCCTCTTTGAACGCACCGGAAGGCCTACCCTGGTCCTGGGCCATGGGGAAAAAGAGCGCAAAGAAGTGCTGAAATTGTGCCAGGATAGGTACTATCTTGTACAGGCTCCGGAATTATCCATACTGGGAGTAGCTGAGCTCATAAAAGGGGCAATGGTCTCCATCGGCTCTGATTCCTTTCCCATGCACCTTGCCTCTGGTCTTAAGCTACCCTGCCTGGTTCTTTTTTCTGTAAGTGACCCTAAAAGGGTTGGCCCCCAACACCTTCAAGGGATTAGCGTATACTCACGGCTTACCATTACCCATTCCTCCAGGGCCAGGGATAAGCTCTCCCAGGATAACATGCTTGCCCTTTCTGTGGATACCGTGGAAAAGGCCTATGATGAGCTCCAGGAGCGGTTGGAAAATAGTGGAGCCTAAACGCTAAGACTGCCTATAAAAAAGAGCCCTTGGCTTAGGACTAGCCCCAAAAAGCTCTACCCATCCACAGTAGAGTTCCCAAGAAAGAGGGGCAGGTAGATGCACTATTAATGAAAAAGTATTGACAATGCCAGCAAATTTTGGTATAGAAATACTTTAAGGGCCACAAATGCCCATCAAAAAGTTTTAGCCGAAGTGGTGGAATTGGTAGACACGCTAGGTTCAGGGTCTAGTGGGGGTTCCCTCGTAGGAGTTCGAGTCTCCTCTTCGGCACCAGTGTAATTTTTTACAATAAAGTCCTTTGCATGCCTTGCTTAGCAGCTTCCTGGTTGCCCTAAATTGAATATTCTGCCCTTTTTGGTGAGGTGTACCAAAACCTCTATAGTTTTGGCAGGAAGAGAATGCCAGCGGTCAAAGAGCATGTCACAAGGAGACTAGACAAACCCAAACCTAGTTATGAAAGACTTTTCATAACCGGGTAAGTAGCATTCCCCTGCCGCTTTTCGCCCCTTCGAAGCAGTCAGTGCCGGATTGGAATGATGACTCACCGATCCATGGACTAGCTTGTTTGGCGGGCTAGTCCCTTCCAGGGCGGCTTGTATACAATTTCTGTCCATCAGGCTAAGGTTTTCCCTCCGGCTTCTTTGAGAACCAACCTTGCGGCTGACCCCTTTTTTGGCTTTTAGTTCCACTACCAGTCCTGCGGTAGACTTTCGCCACCAAATAATGCCACAAGTCGGGCACACCAATAGTAACCCTGCTCATGCAAACCATGAGCGGGGTAGTTTAATTTATAAACAACGTAACGTTAAACAGATTATATATCAATAAATGATTGAAAAACATACTTTAAAATAATTTGATAGTTTTTATAATTTTAAAGATATATAGATATAAATATAATCAAACATTATCAATAAAAAGGTGACATGTTAAACTGATTTGTTTCAGTTTGACAAAGCTCAATTATTCAAGTTAACATGATAAGAGAGGCAAAATAGTTAAGACAATTTTTAGCAGATTAGTCCTTTTTTGAAAGACAAGAACAGAGGTTTGTTTGTAATGTCTAGACTTAGTCCACAGGAAATGCAGGAAATTCAACGCTACCTTGAAGAAGATAAGCCATTGCCTGAAAAATATCGTTTTCTTCTCTTTGAAGCTAAGAGAGAAGTGGAGTTGGTCTGGAATGGAAAGACAAATAGCGTGTGTAATGTCGTACTGCCTTTTCAAATAATCGAACAAATCGATGAGCCAAGGGATGAAGGACAGGCTGATTTTAACTCACTTTTTCATGTTGATAATCGTGGAAGACAAGAATCAGGATGGAGCAATAAGCTAATTTGGGGAGATAACAAGCTTATTCTCTCATCGTTAAAAAACGGTCCAATGAGAGATGAAATAGAAAAACAAGGAGGAATCAAACTTATTTATATTGATCCTCCTTTTGATGTTGGGGCTGATTTTTCAATGGATATTGAAATTGGTGATGAAATATTTACTAAAACTCCCTCAATAATAGAAGAAATAGCATATAGAGATACTTGGGGGAAAGGTACTGATTCATTTTATTCGATGATATATGAACGCTTAATTTTAATAAAAGATATTTTAGCTGATGATGGAAGTATTTATGTACATTGTGATTGGAGATTAAATTCTGGTCTAAGGTTAGTCTTAGATGAAATTTTTGGTGGTAATTATAGAAACGAAATTTTTTGGAAACGTGATACAGTTAGAGGCGCAAAGGCGAGATCCAAACAATTTGCTCGAAATAATGATGTCATACTATATTACACTAAAAATAATAACTATATCTGGAATAGATTATATGAACCATATAGCGATGAATACATAAAAAGTTATTTTAGACATACAGATGCAAATGGAAGAAAATTTGCGCTAGAAAATATTGGTGATTATTCAGAAGAATCTATTCAAAATTTTCGCAATAAAGGATTAATCTATGAATCTTCAAAAGGTAAAATTCGATTAAAACGATACTTAGATGAAGCTCAAGGTTTAGCAGTCAGTACATTTTGGACTGATATAAATCCTATTCAATCAACATCAGTTGAAAGACAAAACTATCCAACACAAAAACCAGAATCATTATTGAAAAGGATTATTAAAGCATCTTCAAATGAGAATAATATAATTGCTGACTTTTTCTGTGGATCAGGGTCAACAGCAGCAGTTGCAGAAAAATTGGGTCGTAAGTGGATAGCCGCTGATATTGGTAAATTTGCAATCCATACTGCTAGAAAACGTCTCCTTGGTATCCAAAGAGAACTCAAAAAGGAAGGAAAACCATATCGTTCCTTTGAAGTACTAAACTTAGGAAAATATGAACGGCAACATTATATAGCAGTTAATCAAGATTTACGTGAAGAAGATAAAATCAAACAACAGGAAGCTAAAGAATTAGCATTCCAAGAATTAATTCTAAAAGCTTATCATGCTGAGCCAATAGTAGGATTTGAAACATTTCATGGTAAAAAATCAGGGAGTATGGTCGTAATTGGTCCAATCAATTTTGCTGTTACTCGTTTGTTTATTGAAGAAGTAATATTGGAATGCCGCAAGCATCATGTGACCAACGTAGACATACTTGGGTTTGAATTTGAAATGGGATTGTTCCCTAATATACTTGAGGAAGCTAAAGGTAAAGGCATCACTATAGCTGCTAAATATATTCCCGCTGAAGTCTTTGATAAACGAGCAGTAGAAAAAGATCAAGTCTCATTTCACGATGTTGCTTATATTGAAGCACGTCCTCATTTCAAAGAAAATAGCATAGCAATTGAACTTACAAATTATTCCATTTTTTATTCCCAAGATAACAGAGAAGATGTAGAATCAAAACTTAAACCAGGAAGCAGCAAAATTTTTATTCAGCAAGGAAATATTATTAAATTAACCAAGGATAAAAATGGCATTGTAAAAAAAGCAGAAATACTTACAAAGAAGTGGACTGATTGGGTAGATTATTGGGCAGTTGATTTCGATTTTGAAAATAAAAGAGAAATCATAGCTGTCAAAGATCCAACAACTGGTGAAATCAAAGAACAGTGGACAGGTGATTTTATCTTTGAAAATGAATGGCAGACATTCAGAACCAAAAAAGACAGAACCCTAGAATTAAAGAGCGTTTATCATTCTTACAACGGATCAACAGGCCGAAAAAAAATAGCTGTAAAAGTTGTAGACATACTTGGCAATGACACTATGCGTATCATTGATGTCAATGTAGGAGGAAATAGATAATGGGATTGCACCTTAAATTTCCTAAATCTCCATATGAAATTCTTGATCCTGATGTTCGTTGGCTTCCAGCAGATGAGTCTTTACCAGACACTCATATAGATAAACTCATGCCTCCACTTGTAGTAAATTTACGTAAAAAAGTCAAAGAATTTCGCGATAATGACTACATAGGAGCATCTGATACAAGCAGAAGTCTTCTTAAATGGTGGTTTCTAGAAAAACATTTAGTTGATGGACAAGATGGAATTCCACAGGAGTTCAGGTATTTTTTCGCACAGCGTGAAGCTTTAGAGACTGTTATCTACCTTAACGATGTCGTAAAAGCAGAGAACAAGTTTGATCTAATGCGATTTGACAATACAGGACATATCTCAGAAGACAAGTTCGATGAGTCATGGCTTCGTATGGTAATAAAAATGGCAACAGGGACAGGCAAAACCAAGGTAATGAGTTTGGCTTTAGCTTGGAGCTATTTCCATAAGCTATATGAGGCAGAATCAAAGTTAGCCAGGAACTTTTTAGTCATAGCTCCAAATATCATCGTTTTAGACAGGATCTACAAAGATTTTGAAGGATTAAGAATTTTCTATCAAGACCCAATAATACCTGACAATGGCTATGATGGAAAGCATTGGCAGGATGACTGGAAAATGACAATTCACAAACAGGATGAGGTTCACGCTACTCAGCCTGTAGGAAACATCTTTCTCACTAATATTCAGCGTGTTTATATTGGTAAAGACAACATACCTTCTGCCAATGACGAAAGCACAATGGACTATTTTTTAGGCCAGCGTCCTGTTGGTTCCACGACTGATTCAAAAACTGATTTAGGTATCATAGTTCATGAAGTCAATGAACTTATGATTATCAATGATGAAGCGCATCATATCCATGATTCAAAATTAGCCTGGTTCAAGTCTATCGAAGACATTCACAATAATTTGCTCCAAAAAAATTCTTCACTTAGTCTTCAACTAGATGTAACAGCTACACCAAAACATGTCAATGGTGGAATCTTTCCTCAAACAATTTCTGATTATCCGTTGGTAGAAGCTATACACCAAAATGTCGTCAAGCATCCAGTACTGCCTGACAAACCAAGCAGAGAAAAGCTGCATGAAAAACAGAGTGGTAATTATGTTGAAAGATTCGCTGACTTTATCAATCTGGGTGTAATAGAATGGAAGAAAGTTTATGAAGAACATGAGAAACTTGGTAAGAAAGCGATTCTATTTGTAATGACTGATGACACTAGAAACTGCGATGATGTGGCAGAATATCTAAATAGAATTCCTGATCTCAAAAACGCTGTCTTAACTATTCATACCAAAAATAATGGTGAAATAACAGAAGCATCAACTGGAAAAGCCAAAGAAGAGCTTGAAAAGCTTCGTCGAGATTCCAATGAGATCGATGCCGATGCAAGCCCTTACAAAGCAATAGTATCCGTATTAATGCTCAAAGAAGGATGGGATGTAAAAAATGTAACAACAATAGTAGGACTAAGAGCATATACATCCAAAAGTAAAATTCTTCCAGAACAGACTTTAGGCCGCGGTTTGAGAAAAATGTATTATGGTCTAAATGAAGAGTACGTCAGCGTAATTGGGACACAAGCCTTCATGGAGTTTATTGAGACAATTAAATCTGAAGGAGTGGAGTTAGAATCCACGCCTATGGGAGAAGGAACAGAAGGCAAAGCTCCGCTTTTAATAGAAGTTGACCGTAATAACCCTTCCAAAAACCTTGATGAACTTGATATTGAAATTCCAATTCT
The DNA here is from genome assembly GCA_031279515.1 of Deltaproteobacteria bacterium. Classification (GTDB taxonomy): domain Bacteria; phylum Desulfobacterota; class Desulfarculia; order Adiutricales; family Adiutricaceae; genus JAITII01. The sequence continues at coordinate 1,088 of JAITII010000110.1, read as the reverse complement.
AAGTCCTAAGCTATATAGAGAGTTTAAGAACTTATCAGAATTAAACCTTACGATCTTAGGTAACGAAAAAATAGATTTTAAGACTTATACATCAGAAGAGCTAAAATTAATAGTATTCAAAGAACTCACCACTGATGAAATCTCACACACAACATATTTGGATAGTGCTAGTATAGAGGACTATCGAAGCGTAATCGCTTGGTACGTGCGTTCAATCATGAAAGAATTGCGTTTGTTCAGTGGATATGATATTCTATATGAAAAAGCACAAGATTTCATACATTTTAACCTTTTTAAAAGTACTGTAGATCTTGAGGATCCAAACACCATAAGAAATCTTTCAGAACCAAATGTATCGAGTCTTATATTTTCTGCTTTTAAGCAAGGGATCAACGACATTACAATTAAATCTAAAGGCGATTCTGAAATAAGAAACTTTATAAAGCTACGCAACACCAAGTCGTTTATTGTCAACGACCAGGACTCAATAATATCTAAAAAATCAGTTTTTAATAGAGTTGTTGGTGATAGTAAATTTGAACTAGATTTTGCAGCTTTACTTGAAAGATTCCCAGATATTATCAGCTATTCCAAAAATTATTTCGCACTTAATTTCAAACTTGACTATGTCAATGCTAAAGGCAATATTTCAAATTACTATCCTGATTTTATCGTCAAAGTTAACCAAGAACTTATCTATATTATCGAAACTAAGGGATTGGTAGACGATGATGTGCCCTTCCAACTTGAAAGATTAAAAAATTGGTGCTTGGACGTTAATAATATCCAACAGAAAAGTAAATTTGATTTCCTTTACGTTGATTATGATAACTTCTATAATTATGAGTCACAGTTTGGTAAATTTTCTGACTTATTCGATTTGTTTATCGAATATAAAAACTGAACAGTTTAATAAAGTCGGTCTTGGCTGCCTATAATCATGCCTACTACATTAATCAGCGAAAAATGATGCATCAATGTTCTGATAATTTGGATAGCTTAATTTACCAAGCATAATTACGACTTTAGGATAACGGTACTACTCTTAAGCAATTTCTGTATTTTTAGAAATTGGCCTAAAGGAGGTA
>JAITII010000070.1 GCA_031279515.1 Deltaproteobacteria bacterium | reverse complement strand
TCCTTCTAGGAGTTCCTAATTTTTATTTCTCTGATTGATACGCAGCACCTGGCAGATAAGCCCTGGTCTTTTGGGAGAAATATCGTATCTTTCGATTAACTTCCAAAGTAAACTATTATGACCCTAAAGAATATCAGTTTCCTGCCTTTGAGATGGGGATAGTATTCAAATTAGAGTTCCTGCGGGTCTGCTATCGGAATTCCTAAAGAGTCAAAGATCCTAACCGAGCTTGCGTAATTAGGCGACACATGTTGAAATGATAAGAATTAAAGCAATATGTAATGACGGTCAAGAATAAAATAGGTTTAGAAATAAAGTATGATAGGTTAAGAAAGGATTTAATTACGATATGATGCTGCCTCCTTTCTAAACTAACATTTGAAGATCATATTAAAATTTTAGTGAAAAAAATTGCTTGTAAAATGGCTCTAATGGTTATTAACATAGTCTTTACTGAAAAGGAACCAAAAACGATTGAATAATAATTTAAAAAATAGCTATAAATTTTCATTTTTTTTATACCTTCGCAATTTTTATGCCTAAATTTTTTTTAGTATTGTGACACACCAGTAGGTAGCTACCTTCCGAGCAGATTGGTGCCTCTGGTGTGGATTGCGGATGGCTTCTTTGGCGACTCTTTTCTTGATTCTAGCAATTTTATGGCTCAAGTCTTTTCCGTTTGGTTGTTCTTGCTGCCTGGAGGTAGACCTCTGTTCCCTTTCACGTTTTGCTTTTGGGACTATTCAATCACGGACCTGCTTCTGGGACTTTTCAGCCCCCGGGCCATGCTTCTGCTTATTCGGACTGCCTGGAGGATTGACTTCCTTATTTTTAACTGCAAGTTCAAGATTAGTCGTATCCTGATAGTTGGATTTTCTTTTATTAGTACTGCCATTGGGGCGCCCCAATTTTTTCTGTCCGGTAGTAGAAATATGTAGAGACTGTTGAAGGAGACTGAATGTTTCTACCATTGGAGATGGAGATTCTAATTGTAGATATGAAAAAATTTCTTTTTGCTGTCTAGTTAATTCTTCAAGTTGTGAAAGAGGTTTGACAAACATGTCATTATTAAAGACCCTAATCCACGCTTTCTTCATTATTGAAAGCGAAAGATGTGGGAATATTTTGAATCCCTAAGAGCTTTTGCTAAGAAGGAATACACAACTGAAGCCAGAAATGAAGTTAACAGAATGCCTCTAATTATCTTTAGTTCCTGGAACAAGTATGATCACATCAATTATCATCAGGTAGTTCTAATTGCAGATTATTTATAATAGATTTCATATTTTTAGTCAATTCTTGGATAATTTGTTTTCTACCTTGAATTTTTACAAATAATCCATCAAGCGATGAAAATGCATCAATAGCACAAAATTTTGAAGTACCAATTTTTTTATTTATTAAAAAGTATGTAGTTGAAGCAAAAAATGAAACAAGCAAATGTCCCCGGAAAGTTTCGAGGCTATGAACTCTAAGTGGCAAAAAATCTGAATTATTCTTGCTTATATCAAAAAACTGTTCTATTTTGGACCGGGTGTAATAAACCGGGAGAATATCGGTAGTATTAGCATTATCGGTAGATAAAATTATTGTAATGCCTTTATTTTTTAATTTAGAATTAGCTTTAACAATAGAAATTTTTTTGTCAGTAAATTTTTCGCATAACTTTCTAGTTTCAGCAACCATGTTTGTTTGATCCAAAATAAGATAGGTGAAATATTTCTTACTATATATAATGGTAGGAACTTTTTTTATGAATAGATATCTGTCATTATATTTTACGAAGTTTATCATATCAAACAAAACAGCACCGTATTTTTCTGTTAACTCTTTATGATGTTTTCGATTGTCAGGCATTCTAATCATAAAATGAATCTTAGCATTTGCTAGCTGTTGGAGGTTATTTTCAGAGTAATAACCAGCATCTATCACTGAAAATTGAAGGTCACACAAAGTAACTAGGCTAAAAAATAATATTTCATTGAAAATATGAGTAGCTAAATTTTGCCATATTTATTTATGTACTGCTGTTTGGAATTCTAGGTTTCCTATGTTTAATTTTTTTTGAAGTGAAGACAAAATTCTTTAGAACTTAGCAAAATGCAAGACGACTTTTCGGGAGTTAAAAACCACTCTAGAGCTGTTTCCTTTTAAGTGTGGTCTTTACCCAGGATTTGCAAAAAACTTGGCCTTATGAGGCTACCAGAGGCTCTAAAAGCTACACTAATTTCTAATTGGTTGTTTGCTGCCTTCTTGTTATGGCATCTAAAATTGAGGTTCCCAACTTTACAGCCCTAATCCTGGCATCAGGATCTGCTGCGGGATCGTAAAACTTGTCTGGAGTCACTTTGGCACCAGGACCGTATTGCTTGAGAAAACCGCTATACTCACAATCTTCTCCGTAACCACAGGTCATACAGGGTACATTTCCTCGTAAACTTAAGGTTCCCTGGTATTCCATTCCTAAGTAGCCCTCATAATACATGGCAAAATAAGCATCTAAATCTGCGATTGTGGGACCGCCGGCCACAACCGCAGCTCCAATCTTCCCCTTAGTGAGTTGGTAGTTGTGCCTTAAAGGCCAATTACGCTCGATAAAGACCTTGGTCAAAGCACAGAGTGAACTGAAGCTGGGGTAGCCACTTAGGATAAAAGCGTCCGATTTTTCGATCTTTTCTAAAAGGGGATTTACGTCATCCTGCATTACGCAACGGTTCGTTGGGGCGCATTTCTTGCAACCTACGCAGACATTCATTTTGATGGAAGAAAGGCGAACAAGCTCAGTCTTTTCAGCCCCGGTTCCCTCCAGAACCATCTTAAGGCCCTTTTCAATGGTGCCGTCCTTAAAAGGACTTCCTGAAAAAGCAATGACATAGGTCATAACAAAGGTTCTCCCACAAGTTAATTTATGTAATTTTAATAAATGCCTCAAAACCTATTTCCTGGAAAAGGTTTTGAGGCACTTTGACCGGTAATCAGTCCCTTAAGGGATGAGTCAAGATATCTTATATTGTATAAAAACTCCGTAGCAAAGGATACAGGATAAAAGTGTAATTATGTAGCCAAAGTTACAATTTTATAAAGCAAAATGAGTTAAAACTAGATTATGGTCTAAGGGAGCTTTTTCCCGGTAACTCTTTGTGGACTTAAAGGAGTCATCTATATGACAAAACGCACAATAATTGCCTGTAACATTTTAGAAGAAGAAATGAAGTACGTCTTAGACAAACACCCTGAATACGAGGTAGACGTTGTCTGGATACGTGCTGGTCTACACAACGACATGAACATACTTCAAAAAAGATTGGATGAAATTTTCGCCGAAACGCCTCCAGGCGATGAAAAGGTAAGGCTCCTCATAGGTTTTGGGTGCCTGCCTGACTTAAAGAGCATGGCTCAAGAGCGCGGGTATCCACTTCTTTCGACAAAGAACTGCTTAGGTGCCATAGTGGGTGAAGAGCGCTTGGCAGAACTGGAGAAAAATAACACGATGGTTATCACGCCACAGTGGATCAGGAAGACCTGGTTTGCCGGTGACGGCATGAGGGAAATGTTGGGCTGGGACGATACGGATTTCCGCATTAACTTCGGTCGCTACGACAGAATCTTAGTTTTAGACATGGGCTTATGCCCTCTTACGGACGAGGAGACACTTGAGGCCTTTTCCATCATAGAAGTGCCCATTGAAACCGAAAGCTTTCCCATGGAACACTTTGAGAAATTCTTTTTGGAGTTTTTAAATTAGAAGATTCCCTTGATGCTCTTGTCTTACAAAAAAGCCCCAATTTTACCTCTCTATGCTACTAAAACTTCCAAAAGTTTTAAACATTTGCTTTCTGGGGTCTAGTAATTTTTAACCATTTTTAGCCGCAGAAATGTTTTCCAGAAATCCTAGCTAAATTTAACTACGCGCCTGTAACTTTCTGGAAATGTTGGCTTTTTTACTTGAAAAGAAGGCCTTTAAGAGAGGACTTTATAAGTGTTACTCCAGAAAAAGGAATATTTATTCTATTTTATCCGCACTTTTCACTATCTTCTGGAAAAAACAACCGGCACCCTAAGCTTTAAGCTTTCCCTTGCCAACTCCGCGGGTATTGGGGGCAAATGGTGAAACTCGGCGCAAAAGCGCCATAATTTCATCGTCAAAGGCGGCATTCCCTAAACTTGCTACTATCTTAGCTCCAACCACCTGACCACTTGACAGGATAGAAAAAATTTATCTCCACCACCCCGCTTGTAGCATTGGTACGGGCGGGGTATTTTTTATTGCGGTCCATTTTGTTTCTGACCTTGGAGATATAGGAATCCAAAATCCTTGCCGTACCCTTACCCGTTGCCCCCCTCCCTCCCGGGCCAAGCGCTCCCATGGACTGGCCCGCTGATGGGGCTAAGTTGTCCCTCTAGCTGTGGAAACTAGCAGGAACCTCTTGGAGGGCTGGTCTAGGTTTGGGTTTTGCTTCTTTTTTGATAGGAGGGTCTTCCTATGGCATTCGTTCCCTCTGGTGCTTTGGATGAGCTACATAAGATAGGGCGGTTTCTTTCGTACTCCTTTGAGAGTCTTCTAGTTCTGATGGGTAAAACTCCGGCTCATAGGGTATGGGGTCTCTCTCTTTTTTGGCAGGTATTAACGAAAAGCCAACTAAGGCGCTTTGGGAAAGTCTGGCTGTCTTAAGCTTTAGATACTTAAGGCCCTCCCCCTTTACCTTGGCCACTAATTGAGAGGGATTCTAGTTCAAAGGGATGGCAGGCTTTAAGTACTTGGAAGCTAACGCCGTCATAAAGCTTTATGTGGATAGGAGCTAGGATGTTATTGCCCCTGTGGTAGTTATCGGCAAAGCTTGGGTACTGGCAGCCCTGGGGGTAAAGCTGAGCTTAGGCCTTTAACAGCCCATGGCAAGACTATTCAAAGAAAAATACTGTCCGAGAAAGAGCCTTTCCGAGGAAAAGAAACTGTCCATTACCACTACCAGTCCCGCTTCATGGATGATCATAGCCATCTTTAGCTTGGGAAAAAATGTGGGAGAGCTGGTTATAAAGACCCGAGGCATTTAGTGGCCTTGGCATTTACCTTCAAAGCCTATACTGCCAACTTTAAGTACTGGGTCCAGAACTCTATGTAGGCCTAGAAAAAAAAGGGGTTGGATAGCAAAAGAAACCAGCAAAGGGACACCATTGTCTGGCGATGAAGTCGATAAAGCTAGAAAAGACCTTCCAAGCCTTCTGGTAGTTAGCAATGGAACGCCTAAATATCTTAGGATTTAGCTTCTTTAAACCCACTTAAGGTAAGCAAAAATTGTTAGAGCCCCGAGGCGTACACTAGCCAGTGCTCCTTAACTTCCGGGTGATCTTTCATATGGGATAATTTCACACGATACGAAGAACAGCTGAGTTGGACCCCGTAGAGGCTTAAAAGCTCATCTAGCTTTACTACCCAGTCGCAGGTAATTGGAGCCCGTCAGGGTCTTAAAAAGACTGGCGCATTCTGAAAATCTCAGCATCCTGGTTCCCATGGCAGGTGGCGTTAATGGAGAAGAAAGAATGCTAAGAGCAAGTGGAAGGCAAATTTATGGAAGAGATGGATTCAAGACAAAACATGAATACTGTAAAGTCAGAGCCCATCTCTTCCAAAGAAGCTAAAAAGAGTATCCTAATTGCAAATTAAACTATCAATATTCAAAGCCTGCAGAAAGTACAACGTGAAAACCCGGTTCCGGAAGGGTGCTGGCCATACGGGAACTTCCCAATGTATATGCTTGATTGAATATATTGCGTAAGGCCAAAGTAACATGATACTTGTGGTCTTCACCGCCTTTTACTCCAAGGTTCAAACTTACATTTTGCCAAGCAGGATTTGTGAGGGTTGAACCGGCGCTATAACTATTTAATGTAAAGTCGCTATAACTTTTCACAGCCATCTGAACATAAAGATCGCTGAAAAACTTATGCGAACCTGTTATAGGGGTATCAAATTTAACGCCAAGGCGGCCTTCAAGCTTTGGCACTCCTGTATTTCTTGTGGATTGGTCTTTTAAGCGTCCTGCCCCAAAGGTGAAATCCCTTACGAGATATGTAGCAGATCCATAAGGCGTAAGAGTTCTTTCACCTAACAATATGGCATAACTTGCACTAAACTCGGCTCCAAAAGTTTTGGCCTCTACGCCATTTATATACGTAGCTACGCCTATTGGACTTTCTGCAGCTGTTACCGACTGAATAAATCTTTTAGAAGAACTATAGAAAACCGCTAAATCTACGTCCCAATTGGTGTCCATATAACGCATACCAATCTCAAAATTGTTGGAAGTCTCTGGTAGTAGGTCGGGATTGGGATAGGTTGTAATATTGGGTCCGGCATGACCAGAAGTACCAGTATAAAGCTGCCTTATGGTTGGATACCGATATCCTTGGGAAAATTGAAATCTTAATGCTAGTGCATCTATAACCCGATACACTAATCCAACACTAGCGACAAGATGGGAATCTTTGTTGTCTTTGTTAGAATCAGTTTTATTAGCTAATCCGTTACCTTCTTTGGATTTATACTCTCCACTGATGTGGCTAAAACGCAATCCTAATGTAGCAGTTAGCTTGTCAGTGATACTCCATTCATCCTGGGCAAATATACCGATAGTATCCTGTACGACGTTACCGTTAGAAAAAAATGGTTGTAGGTTAGGCGTATACGGATAAGTGGATACAGAAATGGTAACGTCATCATGTTCATACTCGAAACCAGTTATCACATGATGATCGCCTAATAACCACTCAGCTTGGGCAGAAATAGTCGTCTGTTTTTGCTTACTATGATTTATGCCTTTATTAAACATATCCATATATGGCGGTATATACATATCGGGATCGTTAAAGTCAGAAACTATGTGCCTATTGAATTCTTGATAAGAACCAAGCAAAGTTAATTTTTTTAAGTTGTCTGTTAGATCACTTAAAATGAGGGTCCCAGTTAAAGTGTCACGATCGTTAGGGCCAACCCACATTATAGTATTATTTAACATGGCTGCTATGCCATTGGCATAATATGCAGTATTTTTAAACCTGTCGGCCTGTATGGAGAAACTGTTTTCTTCGTTTACACCCCAATTATATCCAAATTGTACTGAATAATAGCGGTTTCTATAATGGCTAGTTACCGCTTCATTTCCAGGTAGTGAATTCTTGGGTACTTTTCGATTATGAACATTTACTCCGTTTCCAGAAACGCGATAATTAAATCCCTTGTATCTGCCAAAAATTGCCGTTTGTGACTCTAAGCTATCTGTTGAAGAATCGTATACAAAGTTTTGGCTAAATCCAAAAGGCTTAGTACCGCCTTTCTTTGTGATTATGTTAATGACACCTCCTATAGCTTCTGGTCCATAAAGAACAGAAGCTGGGCCTTTAATAACCTCTATACGTTCCACTTGGCTTAGATCAATTAAAAGCGTATTGTCGGCTCCATCTTTATCTGCGCTTTTGACTCCATTAATTAGAATAAGTGTACGAAAATTATTTTCTCCGCGTATAGTAATTCTCGCCGCACCAGGTCTCATGGCGCTGGTATAATCCAACATTATGCCTGGTATATTGTCCAATAGATCCGCTATATTGGCATAGGGTTCATCTTGAATCTGTTCGGCGGTTACTACATTAACTGTCATAGGTACATCCATGAGTTCTTGAAGTACTCTACTAACAGTTACCATGATGGAAGTTACTCTTATGGTCTCATTATTTTCCTGTGCCAATACTGGATTGGCCTTCAAGGTTATAACTGTGAGTGATAAAAGTAAGATAAATCCTGCAAAGAGTTTTGAGAAACCTTTCAAGTGCCCAAAAAGGTTCCAAAAGAAATGTCTATAAGCTAACAATTTCATACCTCGTATCAAATAAATCTGTGCTCCTGGCAGCAAAATGATTATTCTATCTGTTTCAATCTAAAAATCATTTAGACTGATGTTATAGTACAAAGCACCGGGAATGGGTTAAAATTTGACTTTTGCTTGCATGCAATTTCTCTCTTATACATAAAAACTAATATTATATAAATGAACTGTCTCTAAAGCCCTTCTAGTGTCAACATTAGCTATAGGATGACGACCTTTGAAGCTCCAAAGTCCAACTTTAAAAGGAAGAAAATCAATTTTACTGTCTTATATGTTTTGCAATAGAAAGCTTCAGCTATTCCCAGCTGTCTGGTGGATTAAGACCTCTAAAATCTTAAAAGAACTCTGCCTTTGCTGGGGGTTTGCCTTCAAAGAGCAGCTGTAATGGAAGAAAACCTTCTACTTTAGACCTTCGGAATTTTATAGGTACTAACTCTTACCCACTTTTTCCCCTTTAGCAGAGTTATCTTCACCAATAGAAAAACTGCAGGTAAAAAAAACCTCCGCCAAAGGGATGCTCTTTATTTTTCTTCCCTGTTTCAGTTTTTTTCTTGAATAAGGGGTTACCCTATCCATTTAAAAATATTCCTTTAAACGAAAAGGCTATTTTAATAGCGCAAAATTGCGGATTTTGGAGGAGAAATAAGGACAAAAATATCCTTAAACTTACTAAAAAAGTAGTATGGTTTAAATCAGTATGCTAGAAGTTGTAGGATTTAACCAGGGTTGGAATAAACTAGTAGATTAGGAGAGTTAAGAGGTTCTTCTTTCATCAATTCCTGGCGGTAATGATTTTCTATATGGTAAAGTAGAGTAAGCTCACAGTTATATATTTGTCATAAATTAAACCCATTAAGAAATACATAAGTTTATGGAATGCTCCTAAATGAAAAGTTAAGTTATTAATAAATCTGCAGCTATAAATATAAGCTACACGTTATTGTGTCGACTCTGACAAACTTTAATAACTAGTCTTGATTAGCTATAGAGAACTATTTTGGACATCTTTCAGGGGATTTGGTGATGAGCTAGTAGTAATTTTCTCTATTTTGTAGATTTTATAAAAACCAACATTAGAAGTCAACATTAAAATTTTATCATCATTGAGTTTAATACCGTTAAAAAGTAAAGTTAATAAATTTAAAAATCTCCCATTTTTAAATTAAAATGTCTTCTTCTTTACAGATCTTTTGCTAGAAGGTCAATTTCTTCCCGTCTTAAGCATTTCATTTTTAAGTCAATTTTTTGACATAGCTTCATTTTCAAATATTGAATAAAAAAAACTGTCATGAATTATTGACAATAATTTTTTAAATTTTTTGTCTTGTGACTAAAAATAAGGAAAATCTTATCAGCCATCCTTAGCACCCGATTTCCCTAATGGCAAAAATATCATCTCTTTTTTGATAATTTATGTTATATTTATCAAAATAATATACATTATACCTCTAGCCTCCTAAAAGCTGGCAATTTCTTAGGAGAAAATGTCCGATAATGGCTTAAATCCAAGCTTTTCCAGGCAATAATACAGATTAATCGTGATATACCCCTTATAAAACAGCCAAAATTCCATCCAAAAGGGGCAAAGTTGGGGCACGAAGCGAGCGAGGCCAGAATCTTTTCAGGGTGGGGCGTCCGCACATTGTATAGCCAACTTTTTTGATTTCTTGGCTTTATCTTTTCTTCAAGTTTTATTTAAGATTTTATCTCTATCCAAGAGTGCTTAGTCCAAAAAGTCCCTGGAAATGACGAAAATTCAATTCTTTAGGCTATCGCAGATGAAATTGAAAAAAAATTCATCTAGAGGAACTAATGTTGAATATTAAAATTTTCTTGCGCTTGAATGACTTTTGCAACCTTATAAGAGCTTGGATGTATTAGATTAGTGCAGTTTTAACTAACTTTGCTTGAAAGAAACTGAATTACTTCACTAGAAGCATAGCTATTTAGGGTTTATAAATCTGAATACGGACGGCTCTTTCCAAACTCCAAGAAACCACTTAATTATGAAGCTTTCTAGATGCATTTGATATAGTTCTACAACCCACCGTTTCCTGTAAATATCAGCAAAGGTTGCGGGGTACAAATCAAATTTATTCGTAATGAATTGCAATTTTAATTTTTTGATTGGATCTAAAATTTTAAGCAACCGCAAGTCTAAGGGACAATCAACATTGGCTTTCTTGACTTTAAGGACACTTAAGGCCTTTTCTATCAGTGAAATGCCCATTGACACCGAAAGCTTTCTCATGTAAAGATTTCAGAAATTCTTTATTTAAGTTTTTAAATTAGATGATTCCCTTGATGCTCTTGTCTTACAAAAAACCCAGAACTTAGGCCCTCTTTGCTACTAAAACTTCCAAAGGTTTTAAAGATCTGGTTTCTAGGATCTAGTAATTATTAACCATTATTAGCCGCAAAAATGTTTCAAAAAATCATTGCTAAATTTAGCTACGCGCCTGTAGCTTTTGGGAAATTTTGCCGTTGTTACTTTAAAAGAAAACCTTTAAGAAAGGAATTTATAAGTCTTACTCCAGAAAATGGAATAATTACTCTTTTCACTATCTTCTGGAAAAAACAACCGGCACTGTAAGGTTTAAGCTATCCCTTCCCAACTCCGCGGGTATAGGGGCAAATGGTGAAACTCGGCGCAAAAGCGCCATAACTTCGTCGTCAAAGGCGTCATTGCCTGAACTGGCTACTATCTTAGCTCCAACCACCTGACCACTTGACAGGATAGTAAAATTTATCTCCACCACCCCGCTTGTGGCATTGGTACGGGTGGGGTATTTTTTGTTCCGGTCCATTTTGTTTCTGACCTTGGAGATATAGGAATCCAAAATCCTCGCCGTACCCTTACCCGTTCCTCCCCCCTGCCCTCCTGGGCCAAGCGTTCCCACGGATTGGCCTGCTGATGGGGCTAAGTTGCCCTCTCCAGCAGCGGTAACTGCAGGAACCTCTTGGGGTGGCGCCTGTGGGGCCGGTCTAGGTTTGGGCTTTGGCTTGGGTTTTGCTTCTTTTTTGGGAGGAGGCTCTTCCTGCGGCTCTTCAAAGACTTGCGGCATTTCTTCCCCTGTGGTGCTTTGGATAAGCTCCACTAGATCGGGCGGTTCTTCTTCGTACTCCTCTTCAAAGTCTTCTGGTTCTGGTGGGTAAAACTCTGGCTCATAGGGTATGGGGTGGGGCGGAGAGGCTACACGCAACCCTTCTCCCAAATCACCGCCCAAGGGATCGTACTCACTTAAGACGACAAACATCTCGCTCACAGGAGAAACAAGCTCAGCCGCTCCCGCTGTCACCAGAGCCACTATGACCCCGGCATGAAGTATGACGCTTAAGATACTAGAATGAAATAGCGTCTTGTCTTCGTCTTGTGGCATAGTGATACCTTTTTGAACTGAAGCCTCTATCCGCCTTAGAGGTTACTTTCAGGGTGAATTTAGAAGGGACCTTGGCTTCAGTCAAAGGCCCTACTTCTCTGACTTTTTTATGAGCCTCTTTCAGGCATCTATCTGCTAAGAAGTTTTTGGCCAATTGCAAGGCTACAAAAAAATCCAATGCAATGAGAAAGGTGCCCACTTGCTTTCTCTTTCTTGCCAAGATGCTCTTGGCAGCTGTAAGCTGCTCCTTTCCGGGTCTAATAATCATGGTCCCTCTCCCTTGGTAGGTATTAACTGCTAGCCTACTAAGGCGCTTCTGAAGGCCTCTAGTCTGGTAAGTAAAGTCTGGCTGTCTTCAGCTGTGTAATCCGTCTCCAGCTTTAGATACTTAAGCCCCTCCCCCTTTATCTTGGCCTCTAATGAGAGGGATTCTAGGTCAAAGGGATGGCAGCCTTTGAGTACATGGAAGATAACGCCGTCATAAAGCTCTTTGTGGGCAGGAGCTAGGATGTTATTGACCCTGCGGTCGTTATCTGCAAAGGTTGGGCACAGGCAGCCCTGGTGGTAACGCTGGGTCAAGGCTTTTAATAGCCCATGCTCAGAATAGTCATCGAAGAATACAGCTCCAGGAAAGAGCCTTTCCGAGGAGCAGAGATCGTCCATCACCACCACAAGACCCGCTTCCTCGATGATTCTCGCCATCTTTAGATTGGGAAAAAATATAGGAGAACCTGCTACAAAGACTCGGGGACCGATTTTTTGAACATTTCGCTTCCGAAAACAGACCAGGACCTTTTTTAGCTCTTCCATCCAGATCTCGATGTCATCGTAAAAAAAGGAATTAGCTATCACTAAAAACCAAGAAAGGGAGACAAGTCCCTGTCGTTTAAGGTCAATTAAAGAGGAGAAGAGCTTCCAGGATTGCTGGTAAAGATCCATGGATCTGTTAAGTACCTTGGCCTGAAGTTTTTTCATTCCGGCTTGAACTAACAGGAACTTTTTTAAAAGATAGATTTCCTCGAGCCAGCGCTCCTGGCTTTCTGGTCTATCCTTGGTGTGCGGAAGCTCAAGGCGGTGAGCAGGAGTCTTATTTTCGACGCCGCAAAGATACAAAAGCTCGTCTAGCTTCACCACCCAATCGCAGGTGGTGGGCGTTACCCAAGCTTTAAAGTCTCCAACTGGCCGGTAAGTTCCGTTTCCCTTATCTTTTCTGTTTCCCCAGAAGCTAAAAGAAGTGTTTTTAGTGTCCTTCAACTCAGCAGAGTTATCTGAACCGTTTCCTGAGCTAAATCCTTTTCCCAGCATAAGGGTCCCTAAAGCCGAACGTAACATGGGGCACATAACCGGGGGAAGGACCGGAGAGGAAAGCCTGGTGGTAACCTGGCTTCCCCCAAAGATCTTAAAAGGGTGAAGGCCACAAGCGTGGAATAGTTCTAAAGGAGCCTGAAGGCACATCAAAGCAACCACAGGCTTTTGCACGCGCTTTTCCACTACGGAAGGATCCTGGCCTTCTTTTAAAAGGTCCAAAAAGTAATCCAGCTCCGGAAAGTAATCGGGAAGTTCACGTAGCCTTTCATATTCCTGAGTGATTTCAGAAGAAAACCTTTGAAAAGTAATCTTTTTCTGTCGATCTTCACGGGTAATCTCGGCCATAGTTCTCACCTTTTAGCAGCATATTGACGTGAGGAGTTAAAAATTTTCAAAGGACCGAGCTTTACCGAAAGTGTTCTATCCGCTGCGCAACCTTCAGCGCATTTGAAGCAGCCCATGCAATCGGCGTCATAAACGTTGGTTTTGACCCTTTCGCGGTAAATGGTTTCGTTATCCATACTGCATGTTCTGCGGCAATTGCCGCAACCGTGACAAGATGTTGGATCTTTTGCTAAACGAAGGACATAGAGAAGCTTGTAAAGGTTTACAAAGGCCAACATGGGACAAAATAGGCAAAAAAATCTGTCCTTAAAAAACATGCCTATGAGCATTCCCGCTGTGATGGCTAGAAGCAATGCGGAAAAGACCAAACTTATGACGCTCGAGAAGTCCAAAGCCATGTACTGGACGTCACCAACAAAGAGCGGCATAATGGACTTGGCCGGACAGATATTGCAAAATGCCAGAATAAAGTCGATGGGCAAAAGTCCCACTGAAACCAACAAAGGGAAAACAATCATATAGATTAAAAGGATGTACTTAATCGCAGAAAGGCGGTGCTTATGACGTAAAATAATTTCAGATTCGCGAATCCTAAAAAGGTTACGGAGTTTAGTAATCCAATCTTGAAAGAGACCAAAGGGGCAGAGCCACCCACACCAAGTCTTTCCTAAAATCACCACTAAAATCGAAAAAATTAAAAGTCCAACTAAAAATATGGAAAGATTTCGAAGGACGTCCGAAACCGGGTTTTCAGAGATATAAAGGCCACTAAAGGGCAGAAGAATTATTCCTATAGAGCGTTGAAACATAAAAAGATAGCAATAGCCAGAACAACTGTACACAAAGGGGCAGGAAAGACAGGGAATAAAAGCTCCGATTGAAACCCGAAAAAGACCTCCGTAGGTAAAGATAACAAAGGCGATATGCTGAACTATTAACCTAATACTAGTTACACTCATTGTATTTAAACCTTCTACGCCTATCGGCCGTTACGATTCCCACCACAACGGCCACCGACCCTACAAAGAGAAATCCCAGCCCCAGTTTCCTATAGCTCCATTTGGACCGGCTGACTGAAAAGGTAAAAGTTATAACCTCGTTGTTGGGGAAACTGAGGATGGCCACCATGTTTTTGGAGCCGCCCATGCCTCCCATGGGACCATTGGAGACCGCAAGGGTCGGATCGTCGTCCGGAGAAAGAGAGTACTTACTCTTTTCTAGATCCAAAACAATATCCTGGGGGCCCCTTTGCCCCTCCTTAACGTCTACAATATAAGCGTTCTGGGCAACTACAGAAGAGCCATAACGAGTAACGTTAAAATCAACCTCGTTTTCCGTTTGAGTGCCTCGGAAAGGCATATCATTGTAATTGGAAGTCGGAAAAATAAAAACCGGCCATTCTGAAGGCATGAGGACCGTGGGCTCTGGCTCTAATCCTGCGGCATCTTCTTCAGTAAGAAAATGTAAAAAGTTGTACTGACTATAGACGGTAGTATCCCCCAATTTGATCTTGGAAAATACTTCGATGGTGCCAAAGGTGGGTCCCACTAAATCAGCTCTCCAGTAACCTCTCTCATCCATTGTCACATTGGCTTTATGATAACTGGAATGCAGAGGAACACCTCCGTGACGCTCTAAGGTTCTAGCTGTAAAACGATAGTATACCTCCGGGGCCTCCTCCGGTTGAGGAGCTCCCTTGGTCATGAGGTAAACACTCTGAATATGGCTTTTAGTAGTGACGTGCCCCATGGGAGGACCTGAGGCGCTCTGGGTTCTTCCAGACTGAGAGTTATCCGGGTGAGCCTGAGCCCCCTCTTCGTTTTTATCGCCATCCCGCTCTGCCTGCCCTTCTCTGGTCCTCTGTCGAGGCATACCATGTCCGCCTCCTCGATAGTTCGGGCCTTCCGATATTCCCAAAGCGCTTCCCGGAAGCCAATAGGCATAGGGATCTGATAGGTTGGTAGGAGCGCTCAAAGCTTGGTCTGAAAAAGTTAAAATAGAGATTAGTAGCCAGATAATAGCTACTAGTAAAAAACGACCTTCAAAACCAGACAAACTAGGGATAAAACTTGAAAGGCTTGGGGCAAAAAAAGATTTATTTTTCATCTGGCACCTGACCTTAAATAGAAACATGAATAAAAATTGAAGATAAGGGTTCTTAAGTTTTTTAGAATGGCTCGATCGAAACAAACCGATTCCATTAAGAACCCTTTTCTTCTGTAAAGTAAAAAACCCTGATATTTAGCTATACTTTTTGAAATTAGTACTCTAAGCCAAAGGATAAAACAGTATGGAAACCGGCTTCTGGCAAACTCGCGCTTCCTCTAGAATAGTTGTACTGCTGGTTGAAAATATTGCGAAGTCCGAGAGTCAAATGATATTTAAATTTGTCTCCTCCTCGAATTCCTAAATTCAAATTGGCATTCTGCCAAGCTGGAAATTCAGTAACAGTGGCGCTAATAGCTGAGGCTCTTCCTTCGTTAGCACCTCTGACCCTAGAGGCCATAGCAACATATGCGTCACTGTAAAAATGGAATGTGGGGGAGATATCGGCGTCAAATTTCACACCAACACGCCCCTCGTAAGGAGGAACGGCAACCATGGATATTGTTTGATCGGCTCTAGCTCCATACTTGATGGTTACCTTTCTATGAATGTAAGTACCTGAAGCATACGGGGCTATACTGTAATTACCAAAGTTTTTCGTGTATTGAAGAGTTGTTTCAACCCCGGTGGTTACGGCGGTATTGCCGTTAACGTAAGTGCTTCTGCCATTTACTGTGGCGCTTTGATGATAGTTTTTAGCTTTGATATGGAAAACAGAGATATCAAAATCCCAATTATCATTAAAAAAGCGTGCTCCTATCTCATAATTAATTGACGTTTCTGGCAATAAGTCCGGATTTGGGTAAATAGTCGTTGTGGAGGAACCATGAGCCGTAGTTCCCGTGAATAATTGCCTAATACTTGGATAACGATAACCTTGAGAAAAATTAGCGCGAAATGCCCAGTTTTCAATGCCTCGATAAACTAACCCTACACTTCCCACCAGTTTAGAATCCTTTAATG
Organism: Deltaproteobacteria bacterium; assembly: GCA_031279515.1. Classification (GTDB taxonomy): domain Bacteria; phylum Desulfobacterota; class Desulfarculia; order Adiutricales; family Adiutricaceae; genus JAITII01. The sequence continues at coordinate 25,240 of JAITII010000070.1, read as the reverse complement.
TTTTGCCTGGCTCACCGTAAGCATTGCCGCCCCATTTATCCACAAACCTACCGTTGATATAGCTGTAGCGAAGTCCTAAAGTGGCTTTAATATCGCTGGTTAAAGTCCATTCGTCCTGGGCGAAAAGACCAAAGGAGTCTTGTTTAACTCTCGCGAAAGTTTGTCCGTTATTGACATTTACATCATCACCCTCATATTCGGCTCCGACGGTTAAATAATGTGAGGGAAAAGACCATTCAGACTGAACTGAAAACATGTATTGCTTTTGAGTGCCTGAAATTGGCCTAGTCTCACCAGTAGCCGGGTAATAATTGTTCACGTTACGCTTAATTTTCTGCCAGGCTCCGGTAAGGGTGAGTTTTTCTAAATTACTCGTTAAAGTACCTAACACTAAGTTAGCTTGAATAGTGTCGCGGTCATTGGGATCCAGGTACATTTTCATCATTTCAGTGGCAGCTTTACCATTGGAGTAATAAGCGACATTTGTGTAACGATCGGCTTTAAGGGTAAAGCTGTTGTTATCCCAATCATAGCCAACCTGAGCGGAATAGTAACGATTTCGAAATGAGCTGTCATAGGCCTCGTCACCATCTCTACTGTCTTTGGGAACTCGTCTGGGTTTTCCGTTAATACCGCTACCAGAAATTCTGTAATTAAAACCTTTATAGCGGCCAAAAATAGCGCTTTGAACATTAAGGCTTTTATTCGAGGTATCTCAGATAAAGTTCTGGCTGAACCCAATAGGCTTATCCCCGCCTTTTTTGGTTATGATATTGATAACTCCACCGATACCTGAGGAACCATAAAGTACCGAGGCAGGACCTTTGATGATTTCGATTCTTTCAACTTGACTTAAATCGATTAAGACGGAGTTGTCGTCATAGTCTTTGTCTACTGCCTTAATTCCGTCTATCAAGATCAAAGTTCTACCGGAAGTTTCACCACGTATAGAAATCCTTTCTGCTCCGGCGATAGCCGCAGAGCTATTATCGGTGGAAACTCCAGGAACTTGCGCTAATAATTCTGTGATGGTTGAGTAAGGTGAACGTTCGATTTCGTCCGCCGTGATAACGTTGACAGTCTCGGGAACATCCATGAGATCCTGAAGTACCCTGTTTACCGTGACCATAATAGAGTGAACCCTAATTGTTGCATCGCTATCTTGTGCCTTTAAAATTGGCGTTAAAGAGATCGATAAAAAAAGGGTGAAAAATAAAATAAAGGCTGCCAGAAGTGCCTTTTCACCTCTTCGTCCCCGCAAAGAGGTGCGGCTCATAGTGTAAGTTAACAATTTTCAATCCTCGTTTCTAAGAATAAAAATATTAATATTAATGGCACCTGGCAACCATAGGTTAAACAGATATCTAATAAAACTACCTAAAACAAATGAACTACCGGGGATAGCTTTTGTTTTAAGGGTGTACTCCCTATTACTTTATGGAGTCAAACTTACACCGGGGATAGCTTAACGTGGGTAAACATTACTCGGATACAAAAAAGGTGATGTTGTGAAGATGGACGGTCTCAGCGGCTTCGCTGGTATCTTCGTTGGGAATGGGATGACGTACTTTGAGGATCCAAAGTCCGCTTCTGAGGGGAAGAAAATCAATTTTACCGTCTTTGTCGGTTTTGCAATAGAAAGCTTTGGCTAGTCCCCAGCTACCTGGAGGGTTAAAACCCCTAAAATCTCCAAAGACCTCTGCCCTTGCTAGTGGTTTGCCTTCAAAGAGCACCTGTACTGGAAGAGAACCACCAACTTTAAGCCCTTTGGGATTTGCTAAGGGGACTATCTCTAACGCACTTTTTCCCTGAGGCTTCGTGATAATCTCATCTGAACCAGACCCTATATTTATGACATGCTTTCCAGTCATAAAATAGCGGTTCTTGGGTCCTTCTCCATGCCCCATGATAAATGGTTTATATTCGATGAACCCAAGGTATCCCCCTGCCCCTAAAGGGGTATCAGTCACATATTCATAATTGGCACCTCCGGCAAGTTTGGTATTAATTTCACCCTGGGCGCCAAGGATTATGGGTGGAGCAATATTGGGAAGTCCTTCCTGGATAATCTCCACCACCTCAAAACCTTCATTGAAACCTATGTTTATCTTTAGAGGTTGATCGACAGGCGGATTCGCCTCAGGAGTCTCCAGCCACAGAGAATGGGCCTTGGCTTCACCAATACCTATTAACAGACTTATCATCACTAAAAGCGAAACAGCAGCTAGAAAAAAAGCGAGCGTTGGAGGGACGCTCTCTAATTTTTGTCTCAGTTTCGATTTTTTTCTTGAATTACAGCTAACTCTTTTCATTTGAAATTATTCCTTTAAATGAAAACGCATATTGCTAGCACAAAACTACCAATATGGATGGAAAAATAAGGGCAAAAAATTCCTTATACTTACTAAATAAGTAGTGCGTTTGAATTCAGTATGCTAGAAGTTGTAGGATTTAACCGGGGTGGGATGAAACTATTCGATTGGGTGAGTTAAGAGGAACTTATTTTATCAATTCCTAGCAGTGATGGTTTTCTAAATGGTATAGTAGATTCACCTCCTAGTTATATATTTGTTATAAATTATGCCCATTAGAAAAATGCATTAGTTTATGAAATACACCTATTAGAAAACGAATAGTTTATTTATTGATAAATGTGCGTGTATAAATTTAAGCTCTTTGTTATTGTGACGATCTAGAAAAGCCTTAAAAGCTTGACATGATTAGCCAAAGAGAACTTTTTTAGCGATCTTACAGGAAATTTATAAATAAACTAGTAGTAATCTTTTCTAATTTCTGGATTTTATACAAACCAACATTGGAAGTCAACATTAAAATTTCAACGATATTGAGTTTAATGGCCATTAAAAGGTAAAGTTAATTAATTTATAAATCCCCCATTTTTAAATTAAACTGTCTTCTTCTTTACATATCTTTTGCTGGAAGACCTATTTCATCGCATTTTTAGTATTTAATTTTCATGAAAATTTTTTGACATGGATTCATTTTTAATTTTAAATAAAAAAACTGTCCTAAATTATTGACATTTATTTTATAGATTTTTTTGTCTCTTGGATAAAATGAGGAAAATCTCATAAACCATCCATAGCGCCCTCTTCCGCCAAGAGAAAAACTCCCCTTTCTATTTCTGATATTTTGTGATACACTATCTGAATAATATCAAATAAATATTCTATAGTTATATTTTTTTATATTTACTTCTTATCTCTATTTTTATAAATTATTCTAAGTATTTATTTTTACATAGCAAAACTGTCGATTTTTCAGGACCTCTTAGCTTACAATCTAATTGTTATCTGAAATCTTTATCCAAGAGATAATAAAGATATGCCGCCCTTAACTTTGTTTCGCTTAAGCTCAAAGGACTTTTAGTATACCCAGAGCATTTTTTGAAAATATTAGCCATTAATACCTGTAAATCCTAAGCATAGGGACTATTACATAACATTACCCTTACCTCTTAGAGTAATCAAATCCTCCCAAAAAATACGAAAAGCGCTATAATGTTAAAAAGCTAGTAAAAAACTATAAATTTCACTAATTTTTTAACCATTTCCTTAATTTCCCGCGTTTATATCTTTTGGAAAAGCTTGTGACAGCTCCCAGGACTAAATGGATTATCCATCTCGATCTAGATTCCTTCTTCGCAGCAGTAGAGGTCTTAGATAACCCCGAATTGAAAGGAAAGCCCGTTATTGTAGGCGGCTTGGGACCCCGGGGTGTGGTTTCCACTGCCTCCTATGAGGCCAGGGCTTACGGGGTACACTCTGCCCTACCCATGTCCAGGGCAAAGGCCCTCTGTCCACATGGAGTATTTCTCTGGGTCAGGATGGACCGCTACCATGAGTTCTCAGAACAGGTCATGGATATCTTCCACCGCTACACACCCCTGGTGGAGCCTCTATCTTTGGACGAGGCCTTTTTGGACGTCACGGGTTCTATTTCTCTCTTCGGGAGCCCTCCAGATATAGCCCGGCGGATCAAAAATGAGGTCAATTCCGAGACAGGCCTTACTATTTCCGCTGGTGTAGCCACCCAGAAGCATCTGGCCAAGATTGCCTCTGGGATGAATAAACCCGATGGCTTGACCATAGTCCCGGAAGGAAAAGAATTGGACTTTCTAAGGCCTTTAGATTTAAAGGAGCTCTGGGGCGCTGGTAAGGTGACCTTAGCCAAGCTTCACGCCTTAGGTCTTAAAACCGTAGGCGATCTAGCCAAATATCCACGAAACCTTATAGGCAAAAAGATGGGGGAAACTGGGCTCCATCTCTGGGAACTGGCCAACGGCCACGATGACAGGGAAGTTTGTCCCTATCGTGAATCCAAGAGCCTAGGGGCCGAAGAGACCTACGATGAAGATATCAGCGGAAAGGAGCTAGTAAGCCGCGAACTTCTGGGACTGAGCGTGAAGGTAGCCGCGCGTTTAAGGGCATCGGGTTATGCCGGCCGTACCCTCACCGTAAAGCTCCGGGACGGGAACTTTAAGACCATCACCCGCTCCAAGACCTTAGCTGAACCCTTAGAAGACCACATGGCGCTCTTTAGCTTAGCACTTAACTTAGTGCCAACTGGCAAGTGGGGACCCTATAGACTCTTAGGCATCCAGGTGAGTAATCTATTAGATAAAAACGATATGCTTCCGGAACCCCCCCAGCCCCAGACTCTTTTTGACCTTGCTGGGCCCAAGTTGCCCCGCTGCGACCCGAAACTTACCACTGCTATGGACCTTATCAATACAAAATTTGGCTCCCGCGGGCTCACCCCGGCTACCCTCCTGGAAAAGAAACCCCGCTCCAGGGGAGAAAGGCTAGAAAATGGTGAAACAGATGAAAATTAGCCTTTTTAGACCATTTTCTACCAATGTGGGCTTTAAGGCACAAGATAGCCATTTTTTGAAGCCCAAATACTGTATTCTGGTCTGGTCCCATCTAAATATCTAGGAAAAAACACATATGAGCATTTTAGTGACAGGAGGCTGCGGCTTTATTGGTGGCAATTTTATCTTGGACTATCTGGCTTCAGGCGGAGAGAAGGTCATTAATTTGGATCTCTTAACCTATGCGGGGAACAGATCTTCTTTGGCTCATCTTCCTTTAGGCTCCTATGAGCTTATAAGGGGGGACATAAGAGATCAAACCCTCTTAGAAAAAATCTTTAGCATCCACCAACCCGAAGCTATAGTACATTTTGCTGCTGAGTCCCATGTAGACCGCTCTATTTTGGGACCGGAGACTTTTATAGAGACCAATGTCTTAGGAACCCTCCGGCTTCTGGAGATGGCCAAAAACTATTGGAAAAAAAGTGAAGGCGACCTTAAGGAAAACTTTAGGTACATCCAGATATCCACTGATGAAGTTTACGGTTCCTTGGGACCAGACGATCCCCCTTTTAAGGAAACCACACCTTACTCCCCTAACAACCCCTACTCAGCATCCAAGGCCGCTGGAGATCACCTTGCCAGGGCCTATTTCCATACCTATGGACTTCCGGTTATCACTAGCAACTGCTCCAATAACTATGGTCCCTATCAGTTCCCAGAAAAGCTCATACCTCTCATGATCTTAAATGCCCTAGGGGATAAACCCCTCCCCATCTATGGGGATGGCCTACAAATAAGGGACTGGCTATTCGTCTCTGACCATACTAGGGCTTTAAGGCTAATCCTAAAAAAGGGCACTCCTGGCCAGACTTATAATATCGGTGGGAACTCTGAGAAGACCAACCTGGAGGTTGTAAAGACCATCTGCCGCCTTCTGGACTCAAAAAAACCAAAGGAAGATGGCAAATCCTATGCCGAACTCATAACCCAGGTAAAAGACAGGCCCGGTCACGACAGGCGTTATGCCATAGATGCCTCCAAAATCAAAAAAGAACTGGGCTTTGAGCCGAAAATTAGCTTTGAAGAGGGTCTGAACAAAACCATAGACTGGTATCTGGATAATAAAACTTGGGTCGACGGGATCTTAACCGGTGAATACAGGTCTTGGCTAGACACTCAATACGGTCAATCATAAAAATGCCAAAAAGGCATGCTTAATTCGCCCTAAAAGCCCCTCTAGTCTCTTAATTAAAAAATAGGAAAGATACAACTAATGCGCAAAGGGATAATTCTTGCAGGAGGCGCCGGTACTAGGCTTTATCCGGCTACAATGGTTGTCTCCAAACAACTTCTGCCTATCTTTGACAAACCAATGGTCTACTATCCTCTCACCACCTTAATGTTAGCAGGTATTAGAGAGATCCTTATCATCTCTACTCCCCAGGACACCCCAGCTTTCCAAAGGCTCTTAGGTGACGGGAAAAAATGGGGGATATCCCTAACTTATGCCATCCAGGAGCGCCCAGAGGGTCTGGCACAGGCTTTAATCATTGCAGAAGACTTTTTGCTAGGCTCTCCCTCGGCTCTCATCCTAGGAGACAATATCTTCTATGGCCACGAGATGGTGGGACTCTTGAAATATGCCGTCCAATCAGATGGGGGAGCCATGGTATTCGCCTACCATGTGGTAGATCCACAACGTTATGGGGTAGTGGAGTTCGATGCCTCTGGAAAGGCGGTAGGCCTGGAGGAAAAACCTTTAAATCCCCGCTCCAACTATGCGGTAACCGGACTATATTTCTATGACCATAAGGCCCCGGAATTAGCTAAGACCCTGGTGCCCTCGGCCAGGGGGGAGCTTGAGATTACAGACCTTAATCGCTTGTACCTAGAAAAGGGAGAGCTATCAGTTCAGCTAATGGGCCGCGGCTTTGCCTGGTTGGATACAGGTACCCATGAAACTCTCTTAGAGGCAGGGCAATTCATCCAGACAATTGAAAAACGGCAAGGCATGAAAATTGCCTGCCCAGAGGAAATTGCCTTTCGCAAAGGCTGGATAAATGCTGACAAGCTAATATCTTTAGCGGAAGAACTGAGCAAGAATAGCTACGGAGAGTATCTAAAATCACTAATATAAAACACCTTTTAACTCCAGGATCTTAGATATTTTCTTCTTATTTGTTACCATAAGAGGAACTATGTGACGTTTCATTAGCTCTTGTAACTTTTTAATGCCGATGAAAAATACGAAAATAATATAGGGATAAAAAAATTTTTTCTTGATTATCTTCCATAAATGAGAGATAAAGGAGAAATGGTAATTTTATGAGGATATTCTCTAAATGATTTAATAGAGTAAAGTCATAAAGCTTCAGAGAGAAGCAGATATATACCTAAAATATTAACTAATCATTGTTAGGACTTTGTGCTAAAATATGTGATCTAGGGAAAGAAAATAAATAAAGCCATCAGAAGTCACAAATTTTGCGAGTACTTCTAGATTTAAAAAGTACGTAGATCTTCTATTTTCAAGTGTTTATACAAAAAATAGGTCATTTAAATCCATTTACTGAATCTAGTGCCACAGGATTAAATTGTAGATGGGATAAATATATGTTGATAATATGAGATTTTTCCAAAAAAATTCATGATAAAAGCATTAAAAAATCACCATGGGTAGGGTAAATACATTATGTAGTTCAATAAATAATTTGTCTCTATTAGATTGTGTGAATTATAATTATGGTAAGTTATACAGGAATTTTAGTATTTCCATCAATCATAAAAATTTTAAAATTATTTGATAATTTCAATTTGTAGGTTCAAAAAGCCAACAGATAATAGATAGATTATTATAGAAAGTTAAAAATTGTTATATGGTTTTATAAATGGTTATATAGAGTAAGTTTCATTTACATGTAATTATCTAAATTAATTTCTCAAAATAAAAACTTAAAATTTTAGAAAATTGCTTGAAAATAAAATTAATATTTCCTTGCAATATTAATTTGGTAATGGTAAAATATAATCCTTCAGAGAAATTGCCGACTTTCTTGCATTAAAACATGATATGCTTGATTTTCACATTAGTTTCACCTTCTACAATACTCCACCTTGTTAAACCTTTAATTTTTTAACTACTTGCATCAAATCCCAAGTTGTTATCTAAAAGTGACTTTCTCCTGTAATTACTGGAAAGCTCTCTATTTACAATCATTTTCTTCCTTAATCCATTAAAGACCTATTGTGAGCAAAGACTACTGCAGATAACAAAGACAAATGGCAAAAAACTGTCAAATGTTCAAATTAAAATTCAGTTATTGCATTCTAGAAATTTTATATTTTTTTAAAATGATTAACAAATCTCTTAATATCAGTTTTTAATTAGAATATATTTCAAATGTTAATAAATATTCCTTAATTACATATAAAACAGAAAAGTTTTAAGTTTTCGAAAGATTTATAGTTCTCCCAAGCTTCTAGAGCTGACAGCCAACTTTAGTGATTTGTCAAAAGGAGCTTATCTTTTGATTTTTTCACGAGGTAAAACATGGATTTTAAAGTATTATTAACTGCTGCAACTATTTGCGCCGGATTATTTTTAAATACAGCATATTCCGCCGCCCAAAGCGATACTCTTGATGGAGCATTAGAAAACCCAAATTCGTTAGCGGAAGAAGCAGAGGCTTTGGAAGGTGATACCAATTTCACCTTTGACTCTTTCAATGTTGGTTTAACGTATTTTCACGGAGACTATTTAAACTATCTTGAACTAAGGCAGGTAGAACCTGTTCAGTCAATTGGTCTAAATGGAATACATCCAAGAAATTTAGTCGTGAGGCGCTATTACAATTCTTCTAGAGTTTCCAGACTTCGTGGATTAGAAGGAAATGTTCAATGGCACATGGGTAGGCAATTTGGATGGAACTTTGATCTAGAACCATATTTAGCTTTCACCCAAATCTATAGATTTAACCCGTTTTCTAGAAAGCTCACTCTAATATCCGATTCAACCTACAATTATGGAATTACTTTTACAGATACAGAAGATGACATCGGCGTCAGCATAGACGCAACTCATTTCGGAAACCAAACGATGTCCAATGGTTATACCTTTGGACCGTTTACGGTTTTAGACATACATTTTGGCAAAAATATAATTGGTTTTGATAATCAAGGTACAATAAGATTACTGGTAGACGTCTACAACCTCACTAATGAATTATCTGAAGAACAATCCATCTATTGGAAAACTGGTCGTTCTGTCTACGTTGGCCTTCGTTATGATTATTAAAAAGACCTTAGACTAGTACTACTCTTAGTATAACTCCCATCAATCTTAAAATAAAACAAATAAAAAGCCATATTATTTTAAACTATAAATTAATGAAGCTTATACTGCCTAATGGGTAAAGCTACAGTTTTTTGATAAACGGAGGAAGGTGGCTACATTTGAGGCGTTGGAGTTACTCGATGATTTATTGAAGTATTATAAGAAATTAGGTGTTTCTATACCTGTGGAGGTACGGGTTAGGGAAAGTTTAACGAACCTGTTTAGGCGTCGGTTCCCTCGCCAGTGGACATTTAGGTCGATAAGACAACACGTGAAATGTTGTGAAACTGAGCTTTTACAAGATACTTTGGACGCGGGTAGGGCTCGGGGTGCTTATTCGGTTGTAGAGAAGGGAAACACCCGTCATCGGCTTGTAGTTTATTGGAGCGTGAAATCATTGGGTTTAGTTTGCCCGATTAACTATGACTACTTAAAATCGCTTTTAAAAGGCCTAGAGCGGGCGCTAGGGCTTTCTTTTGATGGGGACGGACTATGCGATTATAAGGGGCACGCCTTATTTAGTTCCATTAGAGGATATGAATTTATTAAAAGAGCCAATTTGAGTCTTTGGGATGGAAAGTTTTTTGAGTTTAGGGGGGAGGTTTTTAAGGAGGCAGGATTGTATGGTATTTGTCCAATTTTTATGGACAAAAAATGGTATGGGGGGGGATTGTGTAGGGAGGAAGTTTAATGTATATTGTTAGACAATCATTTTTACACTCCTTTTGTAAATGGTTGAAGGCGGCTGGGATTGGTTTCCCCAATAGCCGCCTTTTTTTATTTTCTGGGGTCAATTTCATGCCGGGTTACGGCAATTTCACACCGTTTAAGGGGCATCTCCCAACATTTACGAGGCATTTTTTTATCTTTACGGCCCAGTTTCTAAAAACTCCATAATTGTATATTTATACATAGCTTCGCCACGAAAGCGTATTTTAGCCCTACCTTTAAAAAATGAAGTATCAACTTCGTCTAATTTCATGCGTTCGTGCATTATTTGTATTCTACCGCTAAGCATTAAATCTATAATACAATCATTATCATTATTTATAACACAACTATTAGCCATATCAAGATATGATTCAGAAATAGCAACAATAGCACCCTTTTTAATATAAAATGAAGTATTGTATGTAGCAGGAGCGGGTCTATTTTCTCGCTGTTCTTTTTTTTGATTACTGCAATAATTCGTTAACCAAAGAGCGAATATAACGACGAGAAGCGTAGAGATGGAATTTATATTTATCCATTTAGGCCATACTATAGGATCTTTGGGCTTTGGTGTTTCGCTAGGGGAATAGCCTGGTGGTTTATATGTACTCTTCACTTTTTGGGTGGTTGGCACATATCTTTTAATTATTTTGCTATTAGCTACACTATTACTATAAAGAGAAATTTTATCTAAAGGAAACCATCTGTGGTCTTTAGCAGTAATAGAAACGGTAGTAGTAAACTTAAATTCTTTATCGCACCAATAACATTTTCCATATTTACCTATATCTTTCAAATTTTGTTCGGTAACAGAAAAATAGTGTTTACAATGGGGGCACTGTGTACATAAAACCTTTTCGGGTTCTTTTATGGGTTGTTTCTCTTCTTTCTTAAGGGAAATAAGGGGCTCTATAAGTTGTAATTCAAAGAGATTACCGCACTCTTGGCACTTACATGACTGTCCTATATGTTCTGGGCCAATAGTGTACTGGAAATGGCAGTGTGGACATTCGGCAATCATGGTGACTTCCTATGTCAAAAAAAATTGGACAAACAATATATTTATGACTGAGAAATATGTAACCATAATATGGAATTATTTTTAGTTATAGGGGATAGTTAAGTTTTTTATGGAACAAAACACTAATTTTAGTAAAAAAATTATCAATAAATAGTAGTGCAGAGAAAAAATAAGAAAAAAAGTAGCTAATATTGCGGTTCATATAAAAATAAAACCTAAATATTGATTTTATATTATTCCACATTATATAAAAAACCACAATAGGAACTAATCAAGTACAAGAAATAGGGAAAAAATCATCAAAAAAGTGACTTTTACTAAATGTGCCAATCCATAATTTTGGGGAATAACACATTTTGATTACGAGCTCTGTAGCCCTCTGGGACCGCATGGAAATCATTTTTGGAGTTCTCCAACAAAAACTTAGGGAACAGACCATTATAAAGGAGAAAGTATGACTCACACAAGCGAAAAAAATCCCAAGGATGCAAAGATATTTTATAGGAATTTTGACAGATCTCCCATTTTCAAGTAATATGATATATAAGTGGATTTCGTACCTTATTTTACAGGGAGACCGAGCAATGACTGTTGATGACTACAAAAACAATACGTTACGAGAAAATTTGATAAGAGAAATGGACCAATTAGACAATGAATTAGCTGAAAAAATTAAAATTGTACTTAATGATAATTCTATACAAAATAAACTTGATTGCATTGTTAATTTAATGGATATTCATCATTTAAAAATTAAACATTTCATTTATGAATCTATAAATAAACATTTTAATATAAAAAAGTAGTTCCAATTCATCTATGTGAAAAACAGTTATATGCATATTTAATGTTAGATCATCAACAGGATGGTGATGACCAAACCCAAATAATTCATAGATTCAAGGATAAACCTGATGGTATAAAAAAATGGAATCATTATTTAAATCAGCAGGTATGTTTATAATATTAACATCTGATAAATATGAAATAAGTAAAATAATGCCTTTGTTTTATCAACGCCAAATAATTGAACATGTTTTTTGATATTAGCAAAAATTTTGCGGATATAATTCCCTTGAGAGCTCATTCAGAAGAAACGATTAGATGTGGTTTGCTGATATCCTTTATAGCCAATGTAATATATTCATCTATAAGTCAAAGGTTAAAAAATAAATCAAGATTATGTGCCAATAAAGCAATATGCAAAATGCGCCATTTACAGATTAAAATTTATGAAAATTCTAGATTCATTGAAAATTTAACTAAAGATCAAAAAGAAATATTCACCCTACTTGGTTTACAATGTCCTTAACCTGAAGAAAAAGGGAATCTACTGAAAAGAGAATCATTTCTTGCTAGTTTTAGCTATGACAGAGTATTGAGAAGGGGTAAAGTTTACCAGCTCTGTAATCACCACATTGTCAAAAAATCAACTTTTTTTAGGACGAAAATTGCGTTTGTCAATTGTTGCGCAAAAAAATCAGAATTACGGATAAATCCTTTTCTAACACATAACTAAGCCGCACTTCTCCTATGTACGCCTTCTGTATTAGACAGAAAATATAATGTCAAATAAACTTGATACTCTTTAATAATTTAGCATAAAGTTTCCCTAGGGTAGGACTTACGCCTACCAGGGCGTAATATTTACATTAGAGTGCAGGCTTTAAATTTTTCGTCTAATTTTTGGCCACGTAGGAAAATGACAGGGGGAATGACAGTTCGGCTGAGGCCACTAGGGCTAAAGATATCTTGTCGGCAACAATAAGATTTTGATCTTTAGAGCTCAATTCCCAGTTGTCTTCCATTATGCTGGCCACATCTCTGATGGAAGAGCCTTGTTGCGTTGAAAGGAGAAAAAACATAGTGGTAAGGGTCTGGACATTATTGAGATACAAAAGATCCATCCTAGCTTGGTAATGGATATCGCGGCGGGAGGCTATTATCTCTGCTCTGTTCAACAGGTCTTCAGTCACGTCCTGGAGTTCCTCTTCCTTTTCCGGGGCCAGTATCTTTATCACTAGAGGATAGAGGGCTACTAATCGGTTGGACCAAAATACCTTCATCTCAGCCAGCTGAGCAGGTTGAGTCCTAGCTTTACCGGCATCCACTCCGTGATGCGCCATAATGGCCTCGAACTCGGCTAGTACCTTGGTATTTTTGTTGCGACCAGCCAAAATGACTATAAGACGAGCCAAAGCCTCATCGCAGAGGCGCATGGAATTGATGATGAGGTGATCCACAGAGGGTGTCTTTTTGCCGTTGGTCTTGGGAACCTCAAAGCTCTCCAGCATCATCTCGAAATAGCCATCGTAGCGCTCCGGCTCAAATGAGGAGACAGAGGCCAGAAAGCTTAAGGAAATAGCTTTCCAGGCCATAGCCTGGACGAGCTCTTGATCGCTTGTGTCTGCCAGTGAGGTTTCGAAATCCTCTTTGAGGAAGGAAAGCCTGGAGTCCAAAAGCTCTAGATCACTACTCTCCTTTGCTTGGGCAGAAAGAGAAGTAGATGTAATAGTTAAGCAAAAAATAGCCACCAGCAAGATGCTGCAGCTGACCCCTAGCCGGAGGAGCGATGTCATGGAGATAACTCTCTTTTACCAAAATGGCTTTAGCTATTAGGTGCCACTGGTCCAGGAGGCCAGGTATTTCTCCTGCTCCGGGGTCAGTTTATCAATGCTAAAACCCATGCTCGCTAGTTTCAGTCTGGCTATCTCTTTGTCTATGTCTTCTGGTACGGGGAAAACCTTCAAGGGGAGCTTTCCCTGGTTTTTAACCACGTATTCAGCCGCCAGGGCTTGGTTGGCAAAAGACATGTCCATGACGCTAGAGGGGTGTCCCTCGGCAGCGGCAAGGTTTATGAGCCTACCTTCTGCCAGGATATAGATGAGTTTGCCGGAAGATTTTAAGGTGAACTCCTCTACGTACTCGCGTATGTTGCGGCGGTGAGAGGAATTTTGCGCCAGGGTGCCTAGATCCAGCTCTACGTTAAAGTGACCGGAATTGCAAACTATAGCCCCAGACTTCATTTGCTCGAAGTGCTCCTGGCGGATAACATTGATGTCTCCGGTGACGGTGACAAAAAAATCGCCTATGGAGGCAGCTTGGCTAAGGGGCATGACTTGGAAGCCGTCCATAATAGCCTCTAAGGCCTTTAAGGGATCCACTTCTGTAACTATGACTCGGGCCCCCTGGCCATCAGCCCTTTTAGCCACCCCGCGGCCGCACCAGCCGTAACCTGCCACCACGAAAGTTGACCCTGCCAAGAGCCTGTTTGTGGCCCTGATGATGCCATCTATGGTGCTCTGCCCCGTGCCGTAGCGGTTATCAAATAAATGCTTGGTCATGGCGTCATTTACCGCTATGACTGGGTACTTGAGGGCACCATCGTGGGCCATGGCTTTTAGCCTGATAACTCCGGTAGTGGTTTCTTCGGTCCCACCTAAGACCTCTTTTAAGAGCTCGGGTTTTTCCGAGTGTAGGGTGGAGAGGAGATCCGCACCGTCGTCCATGGTTATCTGGGGTTTAATAGCCAATACCGAATAAATATGCTTGTAATAGGTGTCGTGGTCCTCAGCTTTAATGGCGTGGACGGATATTTCATCGCTTTTAACCAAGGCTGCTGCCACGTCGTCTTGAGTGGATAGGGGATTGGAGGCACAGAGGTGGACCTCCGCTCCTCCGGCTTTCAAGGTCCGACAAAGGGAGGCAGTTTCAGTTGTGACATGGAGACATAAGCCCAGACGAATGCCATTAAGGGGCTTTTCTTCCAAGAAGCGCTTTTTGATTTGGGTTAGCACCGGCATGCTTTGGGCAGCCCATTCTATTCTGTCGTCGCCTTTTTTTGCTAGTGCTAGATCTTTAACGTCGTAATTCACCTAAGATCTCCTTCAAATATAAAAATTAAACCCTATAAGGGGTTAAGTTATGCTAGCCTCCCCAGGTGACCAAATAGATACCTGTTTTCCTACTATATTTTATTTACAGCCCTAAGGCAAGAATGAGCTTCAAAAGTGGGACTTTTCCTAGTATTTCGGCCCTGCACAAAATACTTGTGGGCGCGGGGCTTCAAAAAGTGAACATAGCTACAAGGCATTTTCTTTAGAGCGAAAAAAGTTCTTTTAGCCCTTAGCTTCTAGAGGAGGTGGGATAAAATAACCTGTCAACTTTTAAATTTTCATGTCTTTTGACCATTTTTTATGAGAAACAAAGGCTAAGCTTTAGAATCCTTGTAAATGCTCATACCCTAAAATTTACCAAATGCGCCATTTCATGGGCATCCTGCCCACAAAAAAGATGCCAAAGTAGCCTTTAGCCTAGAGCCTATTTATAGATCCCCTTAAACTTACATGATAAAGCTTTAATCAATTTTAGAAGTCTAGTTTTTGCCATAGTTTAACCCAATAGGGAAAACTAAGCTATGCTTATGTGTAAAAGATAAAAGTACTTGCCCCTAATATGTTTTGGGATGTTTATAGGTATCTAGAAATTAAATGGCTGATGCGTTTTAGAATAATCATATTCTTTCATCCAGGGTTGAGTTATAGACTACTTGTTTAATATAGTATAATACTAAAAAGATACAAAAAGCCTATCTAAAAAATAAGAAAAAAAATGTACTACGTAAGTTATAATGATTAGTTTTCTCTTAAGGTAAAATAAGCTTGAAATCAATAGGAATCATCTTGAATTTACTTTTTTGGTCCCCATTTAAATCCTCTTAAAATTATCCCTATTTCTAAGAAAAGTCCCCTAGGAATAACAATGCATTAAGTTTTTCTACGGCATCTTATGATTAAAAATAGGCCCTTAAGTTTACTCCCATATTACTTTCTACTATTTCCACAAAACTCATAAACATTTATTAGTTAGATGAACTTTCTAAACTTAGATTTTTCTAGGCCAATTTTTAGCTTTAAGTTCAACTTAAGAAGCGTAGCTCAGAAATGAAGGCGCCAAACACTTATTTGCCTTAAAGATTAGGACCCCATGCTATGGGCGCTCTTAAAAGCCCAAAGGAAAGAATATTTTCTTTTTACTCTCTCTTGAGAACCCTTAGCACCCTGAAACTAGAAGGATTTGACCAGTTTTATACAGATTTAATAAAAAAAGACCAACTAGTTCACAAGGTAACAAGGACCTGTATAACCAGAGATATCAATCTTCACTATATAGCGTGAAGTTATATTATATTACAACTAAATATTCGATATCTTTCTTTAATCTGGAATTCTCTAAGCCTTTTACTTCATCAAACAAAGATCTATTGAGAAGTAGAGGTAAAACCCCAAAAAAATGAAATGATTCGCTCTTTGGGGTATAATTTCCCCTCGAAACTAGCCGCATAAGGGCGAAAAACTAACCAAGGAACCAAAAAAAACAGTTTCTATGCAATATTACACCGGAAATAAGGAGGATTTGGACCCCAGGGGGAGGACCCTAAGTTTATCTGGCCTTCCCCTTTCCGCCCTGGCCCGGCAAATTAGCCACCTAATGGCCCTCCCCTTTGGCAAAGGAAAATATCTAGTTGTTACCCCCACACCCGTAGAGGCAGAAGACCTGGTGGGGGACCTAAAATTCTTTTCTCCAGATGCTCAGATCTATTTATTCCCTGGCTTAGACCGCAACCCCTTTATGGGTAAGTACCAGGGCATTATTTCCGTTGGAGAGAGGCTCCATACCGCAGTCAAGATGATGGAAGCCTCTCCTTTGGTGGTAGTCACCCATATGGCTGCCATCTTAAGAAAACTACCTAAGCCCCAAGGTATCAAGATTCGCACTTTGACCATAGCCAAGGGCGAGGAACTGGACTTTCAGCTTTTTAAAGAATTTTTAGCTGAATCCGGCTACCAAGCCACAACTCAGGTGGAAAACCACGGAGAATACGCAGTTAGGGGAGGGCTAGTGGATCTTTATCCAATGGGCCGCACTCTTCCCGTAAGGGTAGAATTCTTTGGAGACCAGGTGGACTCAATAAGGTCCTTTTTGCCAGAGGATCAAAAGTCAATGGCATCTCTTTCTGAAGTCACCATAACACCTGTCTCCCAGGTGCCGATGACAAAAGAAACCTCCCTTAGGGCTTACGGGAAGTTACAGGAGCTAGCCAAGGAAAAGGGCTGGATGGATCTCCTGTGGGAACCCATTGCCCAAGGTTTTTTGGAAGGCTCTTTTTTTTCTGACTTTGAAAACTGGTCGCCCCTTTTTGAAGATAACCTCACAGGCTTCAATGATTTCTTAAAGGGTTTAGATTTTATTCCCATCCTCTATGAGCCGGGACGCTTAATGGAAAGCGGGGCCAATAGCTACTTAGGTTTTTACAACCACTTTAACCGCCTGGAGGGAGACGGAAGACCCCATCTCCCCTTGGAGTCCCTTTTCGTGAGCCCAGAGCCCCTATTGGCCGGTCTCAAAGGGGGGGGCCAAGGCCTTATCATAGCCAGGGAAGCCCAGATCCAGGGAGCTCTAACTGATGAGGGCATAGAGATTATCTTTCCCACAGAGACCACAGGCGATTTAAAAGCCCTAAATCTTCCCCACAGCACCTCCGGGTTCTTAACCCCTTTGGTGGGAAAGGTAAAATCCCTTTTGGGCCGCGGCTTTACAGTATCTCTGGTGCTCCGCACCAGAGAGCAGGTCCGGCGCCTTACCGAGCTTTTGTATGAGCACGACCTTACACCTATCCTTCCTTTAAGACTAAAAGGTGTCTCTCCCCTTCCCAGGGTGAAAGGCACGGGCGAGCTCTTATTTAAGGTGGGACAACTTTCCGGAGGCTTTGTGGCACCCTATGATGCCGAGGCCTTTATAGCGGAAGAAGAGATCTTTTTAACCAGGCGGGTCAGAAGGATAACAGCCAGTGAGGAAGGAAGGGGCGCACTTAGCTTTGCCTCCCTTTCGGATATTGCCCCTGGCGACTATATCGTGCACTCTAAACACGGCATAGGCCAATACCAGGGGCTCTCCAATATGACCGTCTCCACGGGCTACAGAGGCGACTTTCTTTCCATAGAATACTGGGGTGGGGACATGCTCTACGTTCCTGTGGAAAGCTTCGGGGTAGTCTCCAAATACGTGGGGCCCACGGACAAGCCGCCCTCTTTAGATAAGCTGGGAGCTGGGTCCTGGGAAAAAGTCAAGGCTAAAGTCAAAGAAGAAATAAGGCTGGTGGCCGAAGAGCTCATAAAGCTCTATGCCAGGCGCAAGGTGGCCAAGGGTTTCGCCTTCGATCCCTCAGACGGGGACTTTTTAAATTTCGAGGCCGCCTTTCCCTATGAGGAGACCGCAGACCAGGCCCAGGCTATAAAAGAAGTTATAGAGGATCTAGAAAATCCCAACCCCATGGACCGCTTGGTGTGCGGGGACGTGGGCTTTGGAAAGACCGAGGTGGCCATCAGGGCCGCCTATAAGGTGGTCTCCAACAATAAGCAGGTGGCCGTTTTAGTCCCCACCACCATCTTAGCTAAGCAGCATGAAAGGAGCTTTAAAGAGAGGTTTGCCGACTGGCCAGTCATTATCGATTCCGTCTCCAGGTTAAAAAAGAGCACTACAGTAAAAGAGATCCTAAATGACGTAAAACTGGGAAAGATTGACATCATCATAGGAACCCACAGGCTCTTACAGAAGGATGTAAGCTTTAAAGATTTGGGTTTACTTGTGGTGGACGAGGAGCACCGCTTTGGGGTGACGCACAAAGAAAAGCTGAAACAATTTCGGGTTTCCGTCGACGTCCTTTCCATGTCGGCTACCCCTATACCCCGCTCCCTTTCCATGTCCATGTCAGGCCTTAGGGACTTTTCCATCATCCAGACCCCTCCTGTGGATAGGTTGGCTGTAAAGACCAGCATAGTGCGAGCCGATGACACCATCATCTGCGAGGCCATAGACAGGGAACTGGCCAGGGGCGGCCAGGTCTATTTTATCCACAACAGAGTGCGAGACATCCACGCCTGGGTAAGGCGCCTAAAGGAGCTTCTGCCCCTGGTGCGCTTTGGGGTGGGCCACGGGCAGTTAAATGCCAGGGAACTGGAAGACGTGGTGATGAAATTTTGGAAAAAAGATATAGACGTCTGGGTTTCCACCACTATTGTGGAATCTGGCCTGGACTTTCCCGATGCCAACACCATAATTATAGATAAGGCCGATCTCTTTGGCCTGGCACAACTCTACCAGCTGCGGGGGAGGGTTGGGCGCAGCCGGGTCCAGGCGCACTGCTATCTGATGGTAGACGATCCCGATACCTTGACCTTAAATGCCCGCAAAAGGCTCCAAGCTTTGATGGAAAATGCCGAGTTGGGTAGCGGTTATCAGGTGGCCCTCCACGATCTCCAGATAAGGGGCAGCGGCAATGTCTTAGGCGTTGCCCAGCACGGCCAGGCGTCTCTAGTGGGCTACGAGATGTACACCCACCTCATTGAAGAGGCCATTAGCGAATTAAGAAACGAGCCTATCCTAGAGGACTACGAGCCGGAGATCCACATTGGAAAACCTGCCTTTTTGCCAGAATCCTATGCCTCAGACACCACGGCGCGTATAGTCTTATATAGGAGACTTTCCAAGGCCAACTCTGTTTCCGAAATAGAGCTTTTAGGCCAGGAGATTAAAGACCGTTTTGGACCCTTGCCCCCAGAGGCCAAAAACTTAATAAAGCTTTCAAAATTGAAGATCCTGGTAAAAGCTGCCCGGGCCAAAAAGCTTACCCTCTCAGCCGAGGGCCTCACCATGGAATTTTTCACAGATAGTGTCAATAGTGTTTTATCCGTGAGTCAAAAGCTCTTGGAGCTGGCTAGCGACTCCAGGCGCAAGATTACCATAAGCCCCAAGGGAGAACTCTTTGTCCCGACCTTTAACCTTAAGCTTGAATCCTTAGATGTGGAAGACGCCTTAAGGCAGTTTCTGGAATATCTTCTTGATTCTTAGATAAAAAGCTTATTTTAAGCCCTTGTGGCAAAAGGTAAGGATCCTGGGCTATGATAGTAAAAGTCAAGTTCTTATCATAAAAACTTATTGCCTCTGCATTTTTGCCTAAAAATAGCCTTTTTCAAATCTTCCTAATTCCCCCCAGCTTGGGAAAATCAAAAATCAACCACATAATGTATAATAATATTTTTATCAACAAAATAGTGTAAACACCCTATTTTGAATCTTTTGCCTTTTTTAGCTTGGGGCTTTCTCTAGCGTTACCTATTTATCAGCCAATATTCTCATACCTTCATCTCTAAAGGACTGAAGCGAGTGGCAAAATTTCTCCAGACAGGACTCAAATTCGTCCTCGTAATCATAGGGACCGCCATACTGCTCGTCTTAGGCCTTTTTTTGGTAGAAGAACACTATAAAAAGCAGCTCTGGGACCCCGAGTTGGCGGCTCTGGTAAACGGAAGGCCCATCACCCGAGACGAGGTGGAACAGGTGCTAAAGATTGGCTCCCACCCTCCTTTGGCGGCTGAATTGGAGGCCCCTGGGAGCCTATCTATCGCTTTCATCCTGGAAAAGCTCATAGATGAAGAGCTTTTGCGGCAAGCTGCCGAAAGGGAGGGCTTGGCGGTCTCAGAGGAAGAGGTAAATGAATTTTTAAGAGACATCCGTCGCAGCTGGGGCTGCTCCGAAGACGATGCCGATAGTTTCCGCTGTCAACTCCCCAAAGGCGAGGACCTGGCCTCCCTAAAGGAGGCAATTGAAGAACAGCTTCTTTTAAACCGCATGGCCAGCCTCGTCTCCAGCACCCATGGGCGGCGCACCAAAAAAGAGTGGGACGATTATTTGGAAAAATGGACCATAGCCCATGCCCTGCCCACGATCTTTCGGGCGCGGGCCATCCTAGTGGATAAGACTTCCGAGGCCAAAGAGCTGGTCTTGGAGATCTTAAATGCCGAAGGCAATGCCTACGTAGAAAATCTAGAGGACCTGGAGGATAGGTTAAATGAGGCGGGCTATTCATTTGTCCTTTCCAGTATCTTGTATCTGGACCCCAGGGGCCCGGTAGTGGGAATAATAGACCCTGAAGAGCTGGCAAGGGAGCTAAATAATGCCGCTAATGGACCTAGGCCCTTGACATCTGTTTTAGAATTAAAAGAGAGCTATGCAGTCATAGAGATCCTGGAGGTCATAGAGCCTTTGAGCCCCGAGGAACTAGCCCACGCTGCCAGGGGGAGCTACGAAAGCCAGGTGAGAGACCAGGCCTTCCGCGACTTTATAGATAAGCTCCGCGCCGAGGCGGTCATAGAGATTAACCCCAACTTCCAGGACGCCGCCACGCCAGTGGGACAGCTTGAAAGAGCTACCATGGCTCCGGAAGAGCTTCCCCAGGTGCCTTGATAGTCAAGCACCTAAGGGTCCCTCTGGGAGTTTTTCTATACCAGCCTCCAAAGGACTTGATTTTTCAAAGGTTTGACCCTGGCTTTCCGTAAAAGGAGTAAAGCTCATTTAAATGTTTGACTATTTTACGCTTTTTCTATTAAGATCTCATTTACCCCAGAACTACAGAGAATCCATTAGAACCAGCCGGGGGTCAGATTTCTTTCCCACCTTTTTAATCCCAGCCGCCTGATAAGAAGTTAAAAGCAATAGGGCTCTAGAACTTAATTATCAAATTCCCATGGCGACAAAAGCTACTTACTTTTAAAGCTACAAGCTCTTACGGCACAAGCTGGTAAAGAGCCCTCTTTAAGGAGGAGATGCCGGCCGGGAAAAGCTATCTTTTCTCGCTACGGCTCTTTGACTGATGATTTTCCAGGAATCTTCAAATCATAACGGGGATAGTATTCACTGTTCTAATAATAACGGTGATCTAATGATAGACGTCCAGAACCAAACCGACTATCGGCGTCTCAAAATAGACCAGGTTGGGGTTCGGAAGATTCGTTATCCGGTGGATGTCAAAGACAGGGAAAACGGTTCCCAGAGGACCGTAGCTTCAGTGAATATGTACGTGGAGCTGCCCCATAATCACAAGGGCACCCACATGTCCCGCTTCATAGAGATCCTCTCTAAGCATCGCAATAGTATTTCCTCTTCAACTATATCTTCCATACTTACAGACATGAAAGAAAGGCTCCAGGCGGCCTCCGCCCATCTAGAGCTCTCCTTTCCATTTTTTATAGAAAAAAAAGCCCCTGTGACCGGAGCAGTGGCCTTGATGGAATACGGCTGCATCTTGGCCGGCACCCAGGAGGATAACAAGGCAGCAGATTTGACACTGGGGGTAATTGTTCCAGTCACCACCCTGTGCCCCTGTTCCAAGGAGATCTCCAGCTACGGAGCCCATAACCAGAGAGGCCTTGTAACCGTCACTGTGCGCTACAACCATTTCTTCTGGATGGAGGACCTCATTAAGCTCGTGGAAAATTCGGCTTCCAGCCAGGTCTACGCCCTTTTGAAGCGGAGTGACGAAAAGTTCGTAACCGAGACCGCCTATGATAACCCTCGCTTCGTGGAAGATGTGGTGCGAGAGGTGGCGGTAAAACTGAGGGCGGACGAGAATTTTAACTGGTTTTCCGTAGCTGCCGAAAACTTTGAGTCCATCCATAACCACAGCGCCTACGCCTTTTTGGAATACACCCGCCCGTCTTCTGAAGAAAACCAAGAACCTAGGGATATAGGCCGTGGATAGACTTGTTATCGAGGGCGGGAGCCCTCTTAGAGGCGAAGTTAAGGTGGGCGGCGCTAAAAACGCCGCCCTCCCTTTAATGGCCGCTTCCATCCTCCCCCAGGGCCCCCTGGTACTGCAAAACCTTCCCACATTAGGGGATCTAAAGACCATGGGAAGACTTTTGGGCTTCATGGGTGGTAATGTCACCCCCTTTTGGGAGGGCACCTGTGAGCGGGTGGAACTGGACATGTCCAAGCTAACAAGACCAGAGGCACCCCATGAGCTGGTTAAGACCATGCGCGCCTCTGCTTTAGTCTTGGGCCCTTTATTGGCCCGTTACGGCAGGGCGAAAGTGTCTCTGCCTGGGGGCTGCGCCATTGGGGTCAGACCCATTGACATGCATTTAAAAGCCCTAAAGGAGATGGGGGCTCTCTTTGACCTCTCCGGCGGAGACGTGGTAGCAACAGCACCTACTGGGGGCCTTTTGGGCGCCAGGGTGCATTTCGAGACAGTAACTGTTACTGGCACTGAAAACATCATGATGGCTGCCACCCTGGCAAAAGGTACTACTACTATCGTAAATGCCGCCAGAGAACCTGAGGTCTCAGATACCGCCAGGGCCCTTATTGCCATGGGGGCCAAGATAACAGGTATAGGGACAGATGAGATCACAGTGGAAGGGGTGGACTCCCTTAAAGGGACCACCTATACAGTCATGGCAGACCGAATAGAGGCCGGAACCTTGATAGCTGCTGTGGCCGTTGCGGGAGGCCAGGTAACTCTCACAGGGGCACCTTGCAGCTCCATGGAAGCCGTATTGGAGAAATTTGCCGAAGCTGGCTTAAACATTTTAATAGAAGGGGATAAGCTTAATGTGAGCTTTGAAGGAGGGACCCCCAAGGCGGTTTCCGCCACCACCCTTCCCTACCCAGGCTTTCCCACTGATATGCAGGCCCAATTCATGGCGGTTATGACCTTGGCCCAAGGGGTCTCCATTATCACAGAGACTATCTTTGAAAACCGTTTCATGCACGTGGCAGAATTAAAGCGCCTGGGAGCTGATATCACCCTGGAAGGCAGGGTTGCCGTTGTCAAAGGGGTAAAAGGGCTCTCCGGGGCCCCGCTTACAGCCTCGGACCTAAGGGCTTCGGCCAGCCTTATCATTGCCGCCCTGGCAGCCAAGGGCAAAAGCTTTCTCTCGAGGGTCTACCATTTGGACAGGGGCTATGACAGCCTGGACGGAAAGCTTAGACAATTGGGGGCCAAGATAAAAAGGGAAAAGGAATAGCCTAAATAACGGCCAAAAAAGCGCCTAAAATAGGCTAAAATCCCCTGGACGGCGGTCCTCTGGGTAAGGGCTTAATTTTAGCCTATCCTAGCTTTAGCCCTAAGCGCCTATAAGGGCGTGCCAGCCCATCTTTAGGCTATAGCTTTTCTAAGCCTATCTCTCCTTTGAAGGGGGCTTTTGCCCCAAAAATCTTGTTTTTTGCCCTAAAAGAGCCCCAAAGGGGTGAAAAAGCCAGAGCGAGGATAAATTTATCTCGCTTCTAAGTACTTGAAATCATTAAGAAAAAAAATTTTTTTCCATTTTTATGGCAAAAGGCTTGACTTCCCTGGAGAAAAGAGTAATATCTGCTCTTGCTGTCGCGAACGAAGCAAAGGGGAAAATCAAAGAAACTAAATGATACCCTTGACTTCCGGAGCTTTTGATTATTTAATTAATTGACAGCTGGCCTTTCAGGTCCCACAAAAGTTTTTTAAAAAACTTTATTTTAAGACTTGACAGTCCCTCCCCGAATGGGGTATACTATGTATCCTTAAAGAGTTGGTTTACAACTCATTAACGGCGCTCTTTGAAAACTGAATAGTGAACATGCAAGCGTATTTTTAGGGCTCAAATTTGATACTAAGTATCAACCGTTTTATTATACACGGAGAGTTTGATCCTGGCTCAGAATGAACGCTGGCGGCGTGCTTGACACATGCAAGTCGAACGGACTTAGATCCTTCGGGGTCAAAAGTTAGTGGCGCACGGGTGAGTAACGCGTGGGTAACCTACCCTTGAGTTTGGAATAACCCTCCGAAAGGAGTGCTAATACCAAATATGACCACGTCTACTACGGTAGATGAGGTAAAAGGAGGCTCAGCAATGGGCTTTCGCTTGAGGACGGGCCCGCGTGACATTAGATTGATGGTGGGGTAACGGCTCACCATATTGTCTACGATGTCTAGCTGGTCTGAGAGGATGATCAGCCACACTGGGACTGGAACACGGCCCAGACTCCTACGGGAGGCAGCAGTGAGGAATTATTCGCAATGGGGGAAACCCTGACGGTGCAACGCCGCGTGAGTGAAGAAGGCAATTTGTTGTAAAGCTCTGTCGTAAGGCAAGAAGCTATTTGCGTGATAACCGCAGGTAGTTGACGTAACCTTAGAAGGAAGCCCCGGCTAACTCCGTGCCAGCAGCCGCGGTAATACGGAGGGGGCAAGCGTTATTCGGAATCATTGGGTGTAAAGCGCATGCAGGCGGTATGGTGTGTCAGGTGTGAAAGCTCGAGGCTCAACCTCGAAAGTGCATTTGAAACTGCCTTACTTGAGTCTCGGAGAGGAAAGTGGAATTCCCAGTGTAAAGGTGGAATTTGTAGATATTGGGAGGAACACCGGTGGCGAAAGCGACTTTCTGGACGATGACTGA
This sequence comes from Deltaproteobacteria bacterium, assembly GCA_031279515.1. Taxonomy (GTDB): domain Bacteria; phylum Desulfobacterota; class Desulfarculia; order Adiutricales; family Adiutricaceae; genus JAITII01. Next base: position 65 of record JAITII010000070.1, on the reverse strand, counting down.
CGCTCAGATGCGAAAGCGTGGGGAGCAAACAGGATTAGATACCCTGGTAGTCCACGCTGTAAACG
>JAITII010000055.1 GCA_031279515.1 Deltaproteobacteria bacterium | reverse complement strand
TTGTGCTGTGAGCAAACAAATCCGATATAAAACAAGTGAGGTCCCATCTTGTATTAATTTTTGGAGTGTCATGTGAAATTTCTACTTTTCGGCATTTTTATCCTCTTCGCGCTCTTTACTCCACTCCAATCAAGACCTGCTCGAGGCGAGGATAGTCCACCCAAGCTTTTATCATCACCTAAGACAGTTAGCATGTCATTTTCTCTCCACCACAGTTCCTGCCCAGAAAAGGTGGTCCAGAAAACCTCCGTGAGCTATCCCCAATGGACTGGGAGCAGCATTGTTGACGAGGAACTGAAGAGTTTGGCTGATACCTGGTTGGATACAGCTAAAACCTCAGCCATGGACATCTTGTCTTTAGAAAGCTCACCCTGCGAAAGATTCCCCGAATACTTCAACGATATCACCTTTGAGATCTACGCGCCATCCAAGAGTATGACATCGGTTCTCTTTACGGATCTTGGCTATAGCGGCGGGGTACACGGCTACAGACTCTATGAAGCCATAAATTTTTTCTTAGAAACAGGCGAGCAAGTAGAGCTAAATGACCTCTTTCCAGAGCCTGGAAAGAGCCTTCCCTTATTTTACTCCCTCATCTACCATGATGTATGTCGGGAAGGCACAGGGCACAGTACCTTGCCTCACTTCTATGGAGGCGCCACCTGCCAGAGGGACAAAAAACCCGATGCTCCCCGAGATTTCTTGGCAAGGGTGGTCTCTTTAGAAGACCTGGGAAATCTGGTTCTCACAGAAAAGGGGGCCATGGTAAATATTGGGCCTCACTCTGCCTGGTCTTGGGCCGAAGGCGCATACATCTTTTTTATCCCCAAAGAAAAGCTAGTAGAAATAGGCGCAAACCCTAGGCTCTGGGAATAAATACCCCTTTGGCTTTTTTCTTTCTTCCTTCAATGCTTAAGATAAAGGGGCTAGATTAGCTTTTGTACCCAAGCATTACTGTATCTCTTTCGAGAGCCTGGCTATGACATTGGTCGCCTCGCGGGTAGGATCCAACTTGGGTCCCTGATTGGGCTGCTGCCTAAAACTTATGAACTCATAGCTCAAGGTCTCCCCATTGGGGCCTATTTCAGCCAGGAGTAAGGGGGCCAGGCCTGTAGCTCCTTTCACATTTATACCGCTGGCCGTGGCAAAGTTTCCCAAAGAATAGGCTATAAGATGCCCCTTGTAGAGCTCAGCTCCGCGGGGCACATGGGGTCCGTGGCCTATGACTATAGCCGCCCCTGCATCTATAAGGGCATGGGAAAGCTTGCGGAGATCCCCTCGATTTTCCCCTAGGTAATACTCAGGGCCATTTGGAAGGGACATATGGGCCGTACCCTCAGCCCCTCCGTGCATAGAGACCAAGACCAGGGCGCTTGGATCCTCTGAGAGGGCCTTTTTAACCAAGGCCACATTCCCTTCAATATCATTAATGTTCTGGCAACCTCTATTGGGGGCTAAGGCGATAAAGGCGAATTTTCTCCCCTTAATCTCGCGCCAGGCTATCTCCCCTGGGGCTCCGGCGTGTGTAATACCATAGGATTCCAGGACATCTACGGTCTGATCCCTACCTTCCTGGCCGTAATCCATGGCGTGATTGTTGGCTAGGGATAGGAAGTTGAAACCCGCGTCCGCCAGGACTGCCCCGTAGGAAGGCGGAGTCCTGAAGCAAAATGAGCGTCCTGTGGAGGTATCTTTGGTAGGAGCCCCCCTGTCGGTCAAGGGACCCTCTAGGTTCCCGAAAATAATATCTCTATCTGCCAAATAGGGTTTCACTTCGGTAAAAAATCCCTTGGCGCCGTCTGGAGGTAAGAGATTTTCCGTTCCCAGCATGATGTCGCCCATGGCAGCTAATGAATAAGTCTCATTTCCATTCTGCCCGCCAGCGGGCGCACCTGCCTCTTGGGCAAAAGATTTTAAGCCCTGGCCCGTCCAAAGGAGAAGCAAAAGAGCCCACAGCATTATCTTAATAGGCGTGGATAATTTAGATTTCATACGACTTACCTTTGATCCCGGTAATGAGTGCCACAACTAGCTCCTCTAGGACAATGGCAGTGGGAATGCTAGTTGTCACAATGACCCTAGAGGCATTTTCTATTCTTTCCAAGGCGACTTGCAGCTCTTCTAAAGACCAGCGTCTTGCCTGATCCCTCAACTTTTCATAGTAAAAGGGGTGTAAACCCAATGCTCTTGCCACATCAGACTGGGGCTTTCCCTGTTCTTCGAACTCCAAAAGCTTTAGCTTAATACTAAAAAGGCGCTTCAAATGCGTTCCCAAGGAATAAATGAGGGCAAAGGGCTCAGTGGACTCCAAAAGATCCATTAGTATTGGTATAGCCTTCTGGAGGTTTTTTTCCCCTACTGGCTCCCCCAGCTCATAGATTATGGCCGTAGGAGCCAAAGATACCAATTCTAAAATCACCTTGGTGGTGATGGGTGCTAAAGGTCCAGGATACAGAGACAATTTTTCTATCTCTTTTATGAGCACATAGGGATTGTCACCTGCCCTATCCAGCATGACCCTCACTGCTTCACTATTTATCTTCATCCCCTGTTTCTGAAATGCCAAAGTAAGCCAGGTCGGGAGCCCCTTCTTTTCCGGCATGAGACATTCCACCACTCCTTTGGACTCTTTTACTGCCTTCATGAACTTGGTGCGCTCATCGGGCTTTTCATAGAGCAAAATAATTGTGCTGTCTTGGGCAGGATTCTTTATCCAGGCCGTAAAGGTCTCTGAATCTTCCGCTGAGAAGGAATAGAATTCCGGCACTTTTACCACCACTACCCTGGGAGAGGGAAAAAAGGAGGAACTGGAAGCCTCAGAGACTATCATGGGGGAGGGGTCCTCACCGAGCCTAAAACTATGGAAATTAAAGGCCAGAGCTGTCTCATCTAGAATCTCACGAGCCGCCTGGACGCAGTCCTCTATATGAAAGGGGTCATTACCTTTCAATAGATAGAGCGCCTTTGGCTTCACCTTAATTTCTTTTTTAAATTGTTCCGGGGTCAATTCCCTTACCTATAAAACCGGCTTTACGCGAGAGGCAAAAATTAGAAAAATGAGCTTAAATAGGCATTACCAATGCCAAGGCAAAAATATGGAAATTCGCTTAAGACCCTGCTCCTCCCCCATAGGTAAAATCTAGTCCCTAATATTGGGCTGCCTGGGAGTAAAAACTAGGCCCCAGGAGGTACTGAGCGGTCAAAACCAGTGTAATAAACCATTATAACACCCAGGGCAATTGCCCTGGTGGAAAAGTTGCGATCGTCGTTCTGTGACGACCTATAACTATAGCCCAAGCGGGCAATATAGGAAAGGGAGAGATTCAGGTACTCGTTTAGAGGTTTTATAAGTGACAAATTAATAGCGGCGCTATAGGAATGCCCCCCGCAGCTTTTCAGCTTAGTACCTTCCAGGGTGCTAACTACTGCATTATAGCTGGCATAGTGAAAGGATGGCGCCATAGCCAACACCATGGAAGCCTTAGGCGCTCCAGCAGCTGGGGCTATGGCATCCTGGCTAAGCCTTTGGAAGATATCAAGCTTGCTGTCACTACTTTCGGCAAAGAGCGCAACTGACAAAGGCAGTTGGGACGGGACAGAAATAATGGCTAGAAAGTTTTTAGTCATTTATGAAAAAGTATCCCTGGAGTTAAAAGAATTTATATAGATAATATAACTAAATGGGAGTTATACTTAAATGGTCGGCAAATGTAGATAGAGCCAATAAAGCCCCATGTTGGCTAGTATACAGGGCCCAGTAAATGATGCTAAGACAATTTTTTACATTTTACTGTTTTGGCCGGCAGATGTCAACTGAAATTAATAGTAACTAAGTATAGCTTTAAGCGTTATCCAATATACCTAAATAGGTTGATGATACTATAGATATCTAAAATATTCAAGATAAAAACCTTTAGACGATAAACTCACATCTTAGGCCAATACTAGAAGAATTGAGCTTTATGGAACAAATGAATAAGGCTATAAGAAATAATAACACCCAACAAGAAGCCTTATAGATAAATCATAAGCTTTTATCTTAAAAAATGAGTGTAAATTTTTTTAAAAAAATTTTTTACTTAAATTTTGTTCCTATCAAAAATCTTACACTATCACCTACAAAATCCGTCTATAATTAGTTTTGGGTTTTATACTTCTGAATTGAGCTTAATAAAAGGTATAAAAAGGCCCTCCCATTGGGAAAGAGCAGGGAAAATCACTAAAATTATGATAAAGTATAATAAGATTTAATTATTTTTATTTATAGTTTTTATTTATTTTTTCAAAGTTTTATAATTATATTTATACATTTTTAGTTTTAATTCAGCATAAAATTTATTACACATTTTATTTTTTTAAAAATTTTAACTTATAAATTATTTAGTACAAAGAAATTAGATAGTATAATATATTATATATATTTAATATAAATCAACTGAAATTTAGTCTAAAAGGTATTTTGGGGAAAAAATTCAAAAAAGGGTAGGATTTATAGCTTTTGTCGTTTTTTTCTGCCCCTTTCTAAGCAAGCCTTTCCAATAATTTCATAAATACAACATTTTGGGCTATAATAGCTTCCTAACTCTGAAGAGCTTTTAAAGCTTTAAAGAGATAATTATTCTTTTCACCAACTTGAAGTAAGTATTATGGCTATTCTTCCCATTTTAAAATATCCTGACCCCCTTCTTTTAGAGGTCTCAGAACCTGTCACTGAGTTTGACGAATCCTTGAAAAAGTTAAGCTCCGACATGATAGATACCCTTAAAGACGCCCCTGGGGCAGGACTTGCTGCTCCCCAGATAGGAAAGCGCATTCGCCTCATTGTGATGGACAATTCCAGCCTCGAAGATGAACAATATAACGATGTCATAACTCTGGTAAACCCTGTAATTGTTCACGCTGAAGGAAAACAGGTATATATGGAAGGCTGTCTCTCGGTGGAGGACCTCCAATCTAATGTAAACCGCTATCTTAGGGTTAAAGTTGACTACCAAGATTTGTACGGTAACCCCAAAACCATTGAAGCAAGTGAACGCAGGGCCGTAATTTTACAGCACGAAATTGATCACTTAGACGGGGTCCTCTTTTTGGACCATCTTAGCCCCTTGAAGCGGGAGCTATATATCAAACGTATGAGAAAACAAGCCAAAAAGCCCCAAAAATCGTGACTTTACCCACCTCTTTAAGCCCCTTTAGCCTGAAAAAGGTTATCTTTTTTGGCTCTAGCGACTTTGCCATCCCCTCAATAAATGCCCTCTTTAATGGATTGGCGTCCCTAGCCTTAGTTGTTACCGCTCCTCCTAAACAGGCCGGTAGAGGCCGGAACCTTAAACATGTCCCTGTGGCCACCTGGGCCAAAGAGCGCGGCTTACCCCTTCTTGAGACCGACAGGGCCAATGACCCCCAGACCTTAGAAGCTCTTGCCGCCATAGCCCCGGATATCATCATAGTCTGCGCCTACGGAACCTTTCTGGGGAAAAAACTCCTTTCCATGGGAAAGGTTCCGCCCATTAATATCCACCCCTCCCTCTTACCCAGACATAGGGGACCGGCCCCTATCAATTGGTCTATCATCCAGGGGGACAAAGAATGTGGTGTCTCTATCATCTTTTTAGAGCGGGAGATGGACGCTGGCCCTATCTTAGGGCAGAAGTCTATACCCCTTAAAGAAGGCACCCCGGCACCTATTATTGCCCACGAGCTCTCTTTACTAAGTGCCAGTCTCTTGGAAGAAGTCTTAAAGCAACTAAATGACGGTACTAGTAAGCCCCAGGTCCAGGATTCTTCTAGGGCTACAGTAAACAGACTATTGGAAAAAAGAGATGGATATCTTAACTTCCAGCTACCGGCTGAAACTTTGGCCTCCCTTATTAATGGAGTAGATCCGTGGCCAGGTGCTCAAGCCTTATTGGAAGGAAAGATGGTAAAATTTTACGAGGCAACAAGCAGCCAAGGCCAAGGGGCACCTGGTGAAGTCCTAGGCGCCCCTTGTGGTCGGATTACTATAGGTACGGGAAATGGGCTTCTAGAGGTAAAAAAACTGCAACCAGAAGGTAAAAAATCTATGTCAGCCCCCCAATTTATCTCTGGGTACCGCCCCAGGTTCTTTAGTTCCCTGGCTTAACCCCAATATAAAATCTTATTTTTCTATTTGCTTGGAAAGCATAAAATAAACTCCAATGGATAACGTAACTCTTGCTTCCATCTTGGAAAGCGGCATGCTCATTGCCTTTGGTTGCGCCTGGCCAGCCAATATCCTTCATACCTTAAGGCATAAGAGTGTAAAGGGCAAAAGCCTGGCCTTCCTTCTAATTGTTTTGTTGGGCTACATCTTTGGGATACTGGCCAAATTAATAATAGGCAACCTAAGCTACGTCCTTTTTTTCTACATTCTAAATACTGTAATGGTGTTTACGGATCTTGTCCTCTACTTCTATTACCTTTCTAAAGAAAATAAAAGCTAAAACCCCAAATACTTAGCTTCAATAAGTAAAATCTTTTTTGCTGCAAATTATGGGCATCATTAACTTAAGATTTTTAATTCCTACAATGCCAAATGCGGTCCAAGAAAATAAGGACCTTTTTTATATCATCTTCTCATTTATTATAATTTCAGGAGAGCACAGTTTAAATAATGGACCCTACGCCCACCTATAAGCATCCCTTAGCCTCCGGCAAAAGGGGACCAAAGGTCTTAGCTGCCCTCTCCGGTGGGGTGGACAGCTCTTGCGCTGCCCTCATGTTAAAAAGAAAGGGCTACCATGTCCTTGCCTCCACAATGAAGCTTTTAGGAGGAGAGGACCACAACGGAAATAGCCTCAAAAAGTGCTGTTCAGCATCAGATATTGAAGATGCCCGCAAGGCAGCCCAGATTTTAGATTTGGACTTCTTAGTCTTTAACTTTCGTCTACTCTTTGCCCAGGAAGTCATCACCCGCTTTGCTGACCTTTACAGCCGGGGCCTTACCCCCAACCCCTGCGTCCTTTGCAACCGCTATATGAAATGGCACCACCTCTGGGACAGGGCCAAAGCCTTGGGCTGTGACTATATAGCCACTGGACATTACGCCAGGGTGGAAAGAGAAGACGGCCGCTACCTGTTAAAAAAGGCCAGGGATCTAAGTAAGGATCAAAGCTATGTCCTCTACCACCTGACCCAAGAGGAACTCTCCCGCACCCTCTTTCCCTTAGGGGACATGTTAAAAACCAATGTGAGAAAAATCGCCCATGAGGCAGGACTTTTAAATGCCCAAAAACCGGAAAGCCAGGATATCTGCTTTGTTCCCCAAGGGGGCTATGCCGACTTCTTGGAAGGTATCCTAAAATCCCCCCCTCCCCCAGGGGACATCCTAGACCTTAGGGGAAATATTTTAGGAAGACACAAGGGGATTCACCACTACACCATAGGCCAGAGGCAGGGCTTGGGTCTTCCTGGCCCTAAGCCCAGTTACGTCTTAAAGATAGATGCTGATAAAAACACTATAATAGTGGGCGGCCCGGAGGATACGCCCTCCTCAGCCATGCTGGTTGGAGACTTTAATCTTATTGCCATCCCAGAGCTAAAGCCTGACACCCATGCCCAGGTTAAAATAAGATACCGCCACAAAGAGGTCCCTTCTAGGCTTTTTCCCCAGGGACAAGATAAGGTCCTGGTAGAGTTTCAACAAGACCAAAAAGCCGTAAGCCCTGGTCAGGCAGCAGTCTTTTACCTCCAAGACACTGTCTTGGGCGGCGGGACTATCATTTCTGTGCTATGATCTAGCTCTAAATTACTTGGCCTTTAAAGGAGAAAAAACGTGGAAAGCCCTAATATTGTCACCCATCAAAAAGAAGAAAGGCTGAAAAAGCGCTTATTGGGCCTTGGCTCTGTGGCAGTGGCTTTCTCAGGAGGGGTGGACTCCACCTTTCTCATGGACATAAGCCATGAGTCCCTAGGGGACAGGGCCCTTGCTGTCACAGGAAAATCCTTGAGCTTTCCAGAGCGGGAACTTAATGCAGCCTGCTCCTTTACCAAGATTAAGGGCATAAGGCATTTGGTGGTGGACTCAGAGGAACTGGGGCTCCCTGGCTTTTCGGATAACCCACCCAATAGATGTTATCTCTGTAAAAGAGGACTCTTTGGCAAAATCAAAGAGCTAGCCAGCCGCGAGGGGTGCCAGTGGGTCATAGAGGCCTCCAACAAGGACGACGAAGGCGACTATAGGCCTGGTCTTATTGCCATAGCCGAGCTGGGGATAATAAGCCCTTTGCGGGAAGCCGGTCTTACTAAAAACGAGATCCGTGCCCTTTCCCAAGAAAGGGGCCTTCCCACCTGGAATAAGCCCTCCTTTGCCTGTCTGGCATCCCGCTTTCCATACGGGGAGCGCATAACCCCGGAAGAGCTGAAAAAACTGGACCGGGCGGAAGAACTCTTGCTTAACATGGGATTTTACCAGGTGCGGGTCCGGCTCCATGAGGGAGGAAAACTTGCCCGCATAGAGACAGAAGAAAAAGATTTTGCCCGCATAATGGACCCCCTGGTAAAAAAACAAATCTTAGAGGGCTTTAGCGAGCTAGGTTTCCTTTATACCACCTTCGATCTAAGGGGCTACCAAACTGGCAGCATGAACCTTACCTTAAACATGGCCCCAAAGGGAAAAACTAACTAGAAAGTTTGCCAATTTAGGACAAAAAAAGCCATTCGCTTTAGAAAATTTTATCTAGCTCTACTTGCAAATTTGTTTTTAATTTTTTGCCGCATTTTAATTGCAAAATATTTATATGTTAAAATTTACCGCTATTATGCTTATATCTTGGGAGAATTTGACTTTCAAAGTATCAAGAAATATTAGAGTGGTCTCAGCCATTTTAAAACCAGATAAAAAAAGACTTCAAACCTTAAATAACTTTAATTGAACTAGATCCCAAGCCTTACTTGCTAAAATTTATAAAACGCCTTTTTAAAAAAAATTAGGCTTTGGCAGCTAGCTTAAAGGAAGCCGCCAAAGCCCAAAAAAGGTATGCCTATTGTCTTATCAGAGTTTTAGCCATCAAACTCGCTTTCCTCGGGGGCTGGAGCCTCACCCGCCGGAGGATCTTTGATAGTTATGGAGTTTATAGTAACGTCCTTATAGGGTTTATCCCTTGCTCCAACGGGCTCTTTTCCTATGGCCTTTACAACATCTAACCCTGAGATAACGTGACCAAATATGGCGTGTTTATTATCTAACCAGGGGGTAGGTACCAAGGTAATGAAGAACTGAGAGCCTCCGGTATCCTTGCCGGAATTAGCCATGGAAAGGATGCCTGCCTCATTGTGCACAAGCCCAGGACCAAACTCGTCCTTAATGGAATAACCAGGACCTCCTGTGCCAGTACCTGTGGGGTCCCCGCCCTGGATCATAAAGTCGTCAATGACCCTATGAAAGATTGTGCCATCATAGAACTTGTCGTTGACCAATTTTATAAAATTGTTTGCCGTAAGCGGGGCAAGATCCGTGTACAATTCTACCTCAAAGGTACCCATAGAGGTATCAAAGACAGCTATGGGCCTGTCGAGCATATCTAGCTCATCTTGGGCCATAGCCTTAGAACTAAAGATTCCTCCCAGAACCAGGGAGATGACGGCACAAGCCAAGAGGACAAAAATAAACATATTGTATCCTTTTTGTATAGGCAAAATTAAATCTCCTTTAATAATAGCCTGGCATGAGCTTTTTCTTTGCTTTATTAGCTTTTCTCCGGAAATCAAAGCTTCACAAGAACTTTAAATAAATAACTCAAATTAAAACTATTTATAAGTAATTTAATCTTAAGAAAGATTAAATAAAGTATATATAGCTTTAATATATTTAATTAGAGCAAATATAGTGGCAGCCTATATTAAAACCCAAATGTTGGCTTGCAGCCAATGAATCCCAGTTAATAGCTAAAACCTATTTATCCAGCTAGGTGAAATTAAAATTAACCCAAAAAGTACAAAAAAGATCATACCAAAAGCCAGGCTCCAATAAAAGCATCCTTATTTTCCTAAAAGGGCTCTAAATTGCTTATTTAACTGGCACTTTAGAAAAAACAGGGCACAGGGACAAAATTCCCGCTAATTGGGCTAGCCCTATTTCATTATTAAAGATCAATTGATTCTGGTCGGGGCGAGAGGATTTGAACCTCCGGCCTAATGCTCCCAAAGCATTCGCGCTGACCAGGCTGCGCCACGCCCCGACAGGAAAAAAATAGTACAAAAAAGCCCTGAAATTAGCAAGTATTTTATACGCCCTCCAGATTTAGGGGGAAACCTTTAGTAATTCCAGTAGTCTAGAGTTCCTGTTGCTTTTTTATGGAAATTAAGCCACAATAGCTTTGGCTACTTTTAATTTAAAACTCTAAACTTAGGCTTTTCCCTTAAGACCTCTTAGTAAGTTGCCTCATGAACTTATCATCCCTTTGAGGCCAGGCGTGTAAAAGGGGTAAAAAATGGAAGTAAAAAGCAAAAACATATTTCCAATTTATGGAAAGTACCTTTATCCCATAAACTAAAACGATTTAGCTAATTCCTTATGGCCAATTAATAATTAAAAAATGGGAGCCTTATTTGAGAGTATGTCTTTAACATTTAAAATTTCCAAGGGGAATCATCTCCAGGGATCCCTTGTTCCCCAAAACCCGACCCAATGGAAACAGGCCAAAAGGATTGTGGAGGCACTGATACACCGTTTCCAATTGGGGGAGCTGGATTTTAATTCCTGTCTAACCACCTGTCGCAACCTCTTGCAACAAAATCCCACCCAGCTAGATGCCCTCTTTTTCCTCATGGACTGCCGTCTCATGACAGAGAGAAGCAGGGGGAGCCTGGCCAGTGACTTTTTACGCTATCTAGAGCCTGTTTTAGACCTCATAGGTGATTTCAATGGGCCTTTAGATCCCGTAGATGATAACACCATCATCTTTCTATCCTGCCATTACACCCTCATTATGGCCCTGGTGCGCTCGGAGCGTTACTCCGAGGCACTAGACGCTTGCCTTAGGCACTCCAAGTGGGATAGCGCCAATGATGACGTGGATGCCTTCATCGGGAACCTCTATATCCTTTTAGAGAAATACGACAAGGCCGAAGACTTTCTCACCACCTATCCAATACCCATGCCCTATGAGAGCGTCTATAGCCTAGCCCTGGTGCAATTTATACGGGGACGCTACAACATGGCCTTGGAGACCTTACGGAAGGCCTTTATCACCCAACCTTATGTGGCTGAAATAATACTTTCCAACAGCTGCGAACCCGTGGAGGCCTGGAACCTACCCAATAACCACGCATCTCATCTAAATGCCTTCGGCTATATCAACGTCTTTTTGGGAGAAGAGATCTGGCAGAAAAATGAAAAAGCTATACCTTTTCTCTCCTGGGCCTATTATTTCCCTGAGATGATGGAAGAAAGGGCCCGTGCCTTTGCCCTCTTAAATCAGCAAAGGTACATTACAAAAAAGGACCAAAGCGAAAAGGATAGGATCTTATCCGAGTTCTACCGCATGGCCGACACCTTAAACCCCAAGCTGGTGGAAAAGGTCTTGCGCCCGTTAATGGATAAAGGACGGCTGGTAAAGCCCTGGGAGAAAACCGTCTTAACCCTGGAAGAGGACTCCAAGCCCCATTCCGGCTTTGACTTGCCAGACTTGGATAGGCAATTTTTCTTCCACCCTGGACCCAAGGATACCAAATACCCGTGCCTTAGCTGCGAAAGCTATAAAACTTGCGTGGATTTCGACGAGAAATTGGATAAGTGCCCCTGGCAGGACAAGGACGCCACTGATTGCGGGGACTGCAGCGACTGCGAAAGCTTTGAAGAGTGTTCTGAAAGCCCTACAAAAGAGGACGTGGATTGCACAGAATGCTCAGAGTGCGAAATAGAAGGTTTTTGCTCCTCCTCCAATCCTGAGCCTCCCAAAGGCCCCCGCTATCGCCATTAATAACAAATTCCCCTAATAGAGAGATTTCTTTTTCGATGACTCGCCAAAATGCCCACTTAATACTCCAAGAGCGCGGATTTAACTACCAGGTAACCGATGAGGAGGGCCTTTTAGAGCTCTTCTCACGGGAAGAGGTGACAGCATACATAGGTTTTGACGCCACAGCAGATTCCCTGCACGTGGGACATCTATTGCCTCTCATGGCCCTTTCCTGGTTATCCCGTTGTGGGCACAAACCCATAGCCCTTTTGGGCGGCGGCACCTCTATGGTGGGGGACCCTTCTGGACGAAAGGAAGCCAGAAAGATCCTCTCTTTAGAAGACATTTCCGCCAATGCCAAAGGAATTGGACCACAGCTTAAGCTCTTCATAGATCTCTCAGAAGGAAAAGGTCTCATGTGCGACAACAGCCAATGGCTCGCACAATTAAATTATGTTTCCTTCATTAGGGACATTGGAAGGCACTTTTCCGTAAACCGCATGCTAACTGCGGAAAGCTATAAAAGCCGCCTGGAGACTGGACTTTCTTTTTTGGAATTCAACTACATGGTGATGCAAGCTTACGACTTTTTAGTGCTCTACAAGGAACACGGCTGCCGCTTGCAGCTGGGCGGCCAAGACCAATGGGGCAATATCGTAGCCGGTATAGAGCTGATCCGCCGTGAAACTGGAGGCTCGGCCTTCGGTGTCACTATGCCTCTCTTAATTGACCCCAGGACGGGTGAAAAATTCGGGAAAACCAACCAAGGGGCAGTATGGCTCTCCAAAGAAAGGACCCCAGTCTACGATTTTTACCAGTTCTGGCGCAATGTTGATGACCAGGAGACCTTTCGCCTCCTTTGCCTTTTTACCTTTCTCCCCTTGGAGGAATGCCGCTATCTTTCTACCCTGGAAGGTAATCTTGTAAACAGGGCCAAAGAGATCTTGGCCTTTGAAGTAACTTCCATCTGCCACGGCCATGCTCAAGCTTCCGAGGCCTTTTTGGCCTCTGCCGGGGCTTTTGGCTACTCAGACCCAGAGCTTATTGCCAAGACGTCCTCCCGCATCGTAGAAGCGGGGGCCCTTGGAAAGCCGCAAGAACTGCCTACAGTGACCTTAACCAGGGAACAATTGGCCTCCTCGGATCTAGCCACCCTTTTTGTCCTGGCTTCTTTAGCCTCCACCAAAGGGGAAGCCAGAAGGCTCATACGCCAAGGCGGGGCCTATGCCAATGACATGGTCCTGCCCCAGGATGCGGAAAAGAGCTCTGCCTTAGATTTCTTTCTAAACTCAGATTCCATCACCTTGAGGGCAGGAAAAAAACGCTACAAGACCATCAAGGCCGCCCCTTAAAGCGCTATTGTAGCTTATAGCAATAGATTAAGCCCATAATTATCTAAGCCCGGATGTTATAACTTATGCCTGGCTAAATTACTATGGTCTTCTCTTTATATTTTTGATTTTTGTGTTATTACAATAAGGCCTTTTTATTGTCATAAAAGCTTGTTGCTTTTTTTCTTACAGTTTGCCGCCACAACCCCATCCAAATAAACTTCTAATATCCATTATGAAGTTTAATAGCCCATTAAGCTTAGTTATTACCCCAGCGGATAATTTCTAGACATTTATAAATCCTAGTGATTCATATGTTTCCCAGATACAGATCTATTTTTGCCTTAACTTTAGATAGATCTCGTTTCTGTTTTTCGGAGGCATAAAAAATGTTCTCGTTGTTAAAAATATTTTTAATCTTTACTTGATCTTTCTGTAGTTTTTTTAAAATCGATTGCATGGTCGTTCTTAGTTCTTTGCTGTCATGGGGTTGGATTTTCTTCTGGAAATCATTTTGAAAGATGATTCAGATATTCATCTGGATTAAGATCAGGGCAATATGGAGGAAGAAAAAAATTTTCAATCTTTTTTTATTCTTTGAAAGCCACTCTTTTACTATTTTTCCATGATGAACTCTTAGTTTGTCTACGATGAAAACAAACTTTTTTGCCGCTTGAACACTTGATGAGTTGTTTCATAAATTTTATAAATATCTTGCAATTCATTGATTTTAAATAGGTCATAAACCTCATAACGCTATCTTTCGCCAGACTTGAAATAACGTTGAGTCTTAATCTCGAAGCAGTAGATTTGATTATCGGAGCCTTTTTTTGGAGCGTATAAACGTCCATTAAATTGTTCAGTTTGAATTCCAGCTTCATATCCAAAAAAGATCAATCCTATTTGCAGCTTTGGATTCGGTCTAAGGATAAGTTGTATTAATCCACTCATCTACCTTTTTTTTCATTGATAGGCCATCTTGGCTGGTTTTAAAAGCAAACCCCCAACGCTGTAAATAGTCACCCATAGTACGTATAGCTATTTCTATACCAAATTGCTTATTCTAATTCTACAACTCTTCTCCGAATCCATGTGGAAAAGTCTAGCTTGAAATCTGCCAGAAAGGACTTCGAAATTATGAACTTAGATTTTTTCTTCTTGTGTTGGATTCAACAATCTACCACTTCCAACCTTGCGACCTCTTTTTTGCAGTAAGAGCTTGCTCGCCTCTTTCTTTATACTGCTTAATCCAGCTGGATACTATAGCGTCGCAACTAAAAGC
>JAITII010000021.1 GCA_031279515.1 Deltaproteobacteria bacterium | reverse complement strand
AGACTTTTCTTGGTAGCTCTATTAATTTCGTTTTTCAATTAGGGTGTGAGTCTTAACCATCGGGGGCATAGATACCTACCTAACTTACCTATTGACTACTGTAAATGGCGGAAGAATCTCATAGGCCATGGGAAGAGAAATGCAGTTTGCTCCCGAGGGAAAGCTCCCTAAGTGTGAAATACACCGCTTGACTTCTAACGCTAGTGAACACTCTAAAGGTCGCTAAATGAAAGACCAAGGACTAGAGCTAATAATAAAGTTTTATTGCTAATACCAAGGTCACAAGACCAAGAATTCAAACCCTTTTTCGGAGCCAGTAATTGGATCTCTGGAACAGTAAAGACAAGAGGTTTTAAGGGTGCATTAGCCTTACTATTTTTCTTACCTGTTTAGGTCCTTGTGGTATAACCGGGAAAGTGGTAAGAGAGTTCTAACAAGTGTTAAGGGCGCTACCCTTGAAAGCCCGGAAAGAACTAGATACTGTCCAGAGATGGAGATAAATTATAACTTTTGCCGGTGACTGTAGGCCATGTGCGAGAAAGGATGGGTTATAAGGCGTGGATGTAAAGGTACCTTAGGAGACCTTTTGCATGCTAAGGTGTAGATTAAAGCCGGGAAGCTTCTATATATAACCCCGGCTGATAATTATTAGAACAATGAAACAGCTTTTTCTTTATATGATATGAAATTTTTAAAACAAAAGGCTGCATTAATAAAGGAATAAATATTTTAAAAATTTTATTGTGATTATATTAAAAAAACTATTGCATTTTCATATTTAATAATGCTTAATCTATACATGAAAACAGAATACTCTTATAAGATATTATTACCCCGGTGGATAATTATTAGAACAATGAAACAGCCTTCTCTATATAGGATATCAAAAATTTTTTTACAAAATGCTGCATGAATAAAGGAATATTTATTTTGAAAATTGTTTTTGTAAATATAAAAAGTACTATTACATTTTTAAATTTAATACTGCTATTCTATGCTTAAAAACAAAATACTCTTATAAGAAATTACCTACTATTTCTATAAATATGCTTCAGAAGGAAGCGAAATCTATTAAAGTTAAGGAGAAATAAAGATCTATATCTGGGAAACATATGAAACACAAAGATTTATAAATGTCTAGAAATTATACGCCGGGGTAATAGCCTAGAGCATATTTTTAAAAAAGATAAAAGCTTTGGGCATAAAGCTTCAAGTAGGCCAAAAATACGAGGGCACTAAAGGATAATTATTAAAGCTTTCAGATTAAACACATTATCTTGCATTGAGCTCTATAATATACAATATCTACCTTATATAGGCTAAAAAGTTAGATTTATTTTGTTAATGTGTATTTTCTCATTTCTGGAACTCTTGACAAAGGCCCTCAAATAAAATATTATGGCTCCTAAACTTGCCTTATTACTAAGGTTTCCCCTCGATTTGGCGAAGGGTTTTAGAAGATTTTTTTTATTTCTGTACCTTTTTGCATTGCCTCTCACTCCCGGTGTTTTAGCAGCCAGTAAAAAAGTTCCAGAAGGTTCCTTTGTGGCCTCGAAGGCCATAAGTTGCTAGGTAGAAATTGGGTCTTGAGAGGGTGTTAAATACAATAACTAGTTTGAATATTTATTATATCACTGGTCACGAAGACCGCGGACCTCCAGGATTTTGGGGGGGCGCGGTCTTTTTATTTTAAGAAAAGGATTTACATGTTTAAGATAAAAATTTAGTTTTACGTTTTTTAAGGAGTTATTCCATGAAAAGATATATATTTCTAAGTTTTGTGCTGGCTTTTTCTTTGGCTTGTCCGGCAATGGCTGCTGATTTTTGGGCCTCTATCCAAGAAAGCGAGCTGGATAAACCGGCTGTAGTGGCACTGGGCTATGGAAATAAGTTCCCCACGCCTGAACCAATGAGCGAAAGGTTTTTTGAGCTGCACTACCTTCCAGTAAAAATTGTAGGTACCCAAGGACCTGTGGAGGCTTCCACAGGACTTGAGGCCTGGATCTTTACTACCACTACCCCCTTAGCTGCCGGGTTTTACCAGGTCTTGGTTGAATCCAAGCCCGCCTTCTGGAGTAGGGCTGGGTCTGGTCCCCAGGAAAATAAGCCCAAAAACGAGGTAGATGGGGCTACCAGCTGTACTGTTTATGTAAACTACGGTAAGGCGGTGATAACCTTAGGTACCCCCACTGGAACGGACTATTCTGCTATCCAGGGCCAGAAACTGGAGATAGTCCCCCAGAAGGATCCTTCCACCATCAAAAACGGAGAACCTTTTCCTGTGCAGGTCCTTTTTGACGGGAAACCAGCCGTTAGGGCAGAGGTCTCAGCTTTTTTTGCCGGATTTACCGAGGATAATTCCTCTTATGCCTTTTCGGGCAATACCAATGACCAGGGAGTGGTAAATATTATCCCCTTGAGGGCAGGTACTTGGCTGGCCAGGGTAACCAAATCCCAGGACTATGCCGACAAGGCAGTTTGCGATCGCGAATCCTTTACCAGCACTTTTACTTTTACCGTAGCGGATACTAGCGGCGCTAGCGGCGCTGGAGCCCCCGCCAAAACTGATGGCACACCAGATGACTCTAGTGCAGTTGGCTCAGCCCTACCGCCACCTCAAGCAGCACAAGGAGGACAGGGACAGAATTGATACATGCTAGGGAAACTTGGGACCGGCCGCTTAAAGAAGAAACGCGGGTATTTTGGGAGGCTGTGTGCTTAGGTGCCTTACTGCACCTTGCCCTCTTAGTCGTCCTTGTCTTCATGCCCGCTCCAATCGACCCCCCAATTTTCGCCACCCTGGCTGTAGCCGATCTCTCGCCCTACGATCCTTTGGGCGGCCAGGGTGGGGTAGATGAGCTCATTGCCCCAGAAGAAGAGATCGAAGAGCTATCTCTGCCAGAGCCTGACTTTGAGCCCGAGGAGCTAACTTTTGTGGAATCAACGGCACCTAGTGCCGAGCCCGTGGCCATTACACCTCCCAAGCCCAAAACTGACTCTCCCAGGGTTAGGGCGCCTACAGCTGCACCCCCTACCAGAACCGCCTCCGCTAATACGGGGGTAGGAACCGGCGGAGCAGGTCCCGGGGGCACCCCCGGGGGCACCGGGGTGGGTAACTCCGACGAGCTAGATGCGTATAAAGCCATGGTACGTCGCAGGATAGAAGGGAACAAAAAATATCCCCCGGCGGCCCAGAGCCGAAGACAGACAGGCGTGGTGCGGGTAAGTTTTATCATCAACCAAGATGGGCAGATTCACTCAGCTAATGTGGTGGAGAGCTCAGGGCATAATATCCTAGACGATGAGGTGTTGGCACTACTTAGGAGGGTCTCTCCTCTGCCGCCCCTTCCAGCTTCCTCAGGACTTTCGAGTTTAAAGATAACCGTTCCTTTGCGCTTTTCCCTCAATTAATAGGCTTTTTACTTTTATAGTTTAAAAGATGCAATTTAATTGCTGGTTTTTTTATCATATTAAGAGGACCTTTTGTTGGAGTACACTTTAGGAAATAGCTTGGGCTTTTTAAGCCGCGTGGACGCCAGGGTAAAGCTTATAGTCCTAGTAATCTGGTCAGTCTTGTTAGCCGTTGTGACTACCAAGGCAGCAGTAGTGGCGGGCTGTATTGGGTCTTTTCTTTTAGCCGCCCTGGCAGGTGCGCTAATAAGGCCGTCCTTTTATAAGCGGCTTTTCCTAGTGAATAGTTTTCTCATCTTTATCTGGCTCATCTTACCCTTTTCTTTTTCCGTAGCTGGTAGTAGCCTTTATGATATAGGGCCCTTTACTATTACCAGAGAAGGGCTACAAATTTCTCTTACGATCTCGCTTAAAGCCATTGCCATCACCATGGGAGCTTTGGTTATCTTAAGCTCTTCCTCTTTAAACGAGCTTGTCGCGGCTTCCAGGTCCTTAGGTTGCCCTGAGAAGGTCATGTCATTTATCTTGCTTATGACCAGATACATAAGCGTAGTATCCCACGAGTACAAGCACTTAAGAGACGCTATGCGCATCAGGGGCTTTAAAGCCAGATGCAATAAGCATTCTTTAAAGAGCATAGGAAACTTATGTGGGATGCTCCTGGTCTTAGGCGTAGAGCGGGCTGAAAGAGTACGGGCAGCAATGCTCTGCCGGGGTTACAAGGGACATTTTTGGATAAGTTACACCCATAGGTTGCAAGTGGGGGATCTTTTCTTTGTCTTGTTAATAGTCCTCCTTTGCGCTCTGGTTTTGGTAGGCCAATGGCAGAAACACCTCCTTTAATAGATCTAAAGAACATAGAATTTTCTTACCCCAAGGGGGAAAATGTCTTAAAAGGGGTAAACCTTTTAGTTAGTATTGATGACAAGGTGGCCTTAACCGGCTTTAATGGGAGCGGTAAGACTACTATTTTAAATATCATCATGGGGCTTATTAAGCCCACAGGCGGAACTGTTACTCTGTTAGGTAAAAAGTGCCAGAGCGAAAAGGACTTTGCTCCCATAAGGCCCCTTTTAGGTTATGTCTTCCAGGACGCCAATGACCAGCTCTTTTGCCCCACAGTGGGCGATGACATTGCCTTCGGGCCCTTGAACATGGGCTCTAGCTATAAGGAGGCAGAAGAAATTACTATTGATGTCCTGGAACGCTTAGGTCTTACGGGCTTTGGGCAAAGGGTTACCCACGATCTTTCGGGAGGGGAAAAGAAGCTTGTGGCCTTAGGTACAGCCTTGGCCTTGAAACCCAAGATGCTTATTTTGGATGAGCCCACCACCTTCCTAGACCGCCCTTCTAGAGAAAGGCTCTTGGAGCTCATGGGGACCTTATCGCTTCCCTTTCTGATAGTTAGCCATGACTTTGACTTTCTCCAAAAGACAGGGTGCCGTTATCTGGAATTGGATGATGGTGTAATTGTTGACAGAGGGAATAAGCCAGTGACCTATTAAGACCTTGTACCTCAAGTAGGCCCAAGTAAGTCATAGCACGATATTTTGCAAGTTAAAGCTAAAATCCAAGGCTCTTTTAGATAAAGATACTAAAACTAAATTAGGCTCTGAGTCTGCATTTTTTTGCCGCCTTTTAAGCCCAAAGCACTTTTAAAAAAATTTATCCCCCGCTCATTTTAGCTGTTTTTCTTGGAGATTTTTTATTAGTTTTAAATTAGGGGAGCCTGCCGGTACATAATTTGTCACAAGCACTACAAAAGTGCACCGCGGGGAAAAGCTTTACAAAAACTTATGCTTTTTGCATAGATCCCCCCTCCTTTTTAGCCTCCCAGAGGGAGGAAAAAGCTTTAGGTTTCGAGCAAGGTTTAGCTCATGATTTAGATCATGGTTTAGCTTAGGGATTTTCCAAAATATGTAAAAACATTATTAATATTCCACAATATGTTGTAGAAAACCTAGGGAATAAGCCAAGTTATGAGCCAGAATTAGGAAATCAGAAAAAAATTGGTTTTTTGAGCCAAATTCCCTTGACAGACAGAAAAAAAAGGGATATAAAGGGCAAGATTTTCGCAAAATGGCAGCTGGTCAATCTTCCCCCCTCTTGGCAGCAAATTCTTCCTTCCAACAAGACCATCCTAAAAAAGGCGAAGTCACGGGTATTTTAGGCGAGTTTTTTAAGTTCTCCTTGGGGTTTTAGGGAGCTTTAAAAACTTGCTTAGAATTACTCCATAAGATTTTTTTATGCTTTGGCCGGGCGCTTGATCAACAAGTGCCTTAGGGCTTAAGGCTTGGGGAAGGGCTTTTTAGCTTGCTGTAAGAGGCTTGCTTCCTAAAAAAACAAGCTATGTATAGCTTTTTATTGTTTACCTGACTTTTGTTAACGAACGTTCCTTAATATATTTTTTTCTCATTAAGTTATTTGCTAAAACTTGCTAACATGTAAAATTTATTTCAATTTTATAAAAAATTTTCCCTCCCGATGCCACCGTTCGGTTGGTGTCACCTTTGATTGCCCCTCCTTACATTTCTTCACTATCCCTTCAATATCCGACACCTTTGGCCGACCCTTTGGGCGGCCGAGGTGTTCACGCCTCAATTAGATAGAGGTTTTCACGCCTTAATTATTAGTCTAGCTTAGGATTAAGTGAGCCTCTAAAAACCTTTATAAAAACGAAAAATTTTTTTATCTCTTCTTGAGGAAAGAGCCAAAATTAGCCACAAGAGATGGAACGAATTTAGCCTCAAAATCCATTAAATGGAGCTAGCGAATGAGGGTAAAATTATGCCCTCCCTTGGTGCCGGTATTCTTTGTGCCATCTTCTGGGGTTTCCTCTCTTGGTTTAGTGGTGTCTAGGGCTTGGATAAATACTTCTTTTTGCCTCATAGTGAAGATTTCTCTTCCAGTAAAGTGCTCCTCTTTGAGAATGAAGGTAACAAAGTCCAAGGGCAGGTTGAATAAAATAAGGTCCACATGGAACCAGGGATCTTTTTTACTAACGTCTTCGGTGAATTCTTTCACTTGGGCAAAATCTAGGCCCGTGATATCTGGTTCCAGCTCCCGCAAGATGAGGACAATATCTTCTTTATCTGTCTGATCCTTGAAGCGCACCTTAGGCTTTATGAATTCTAGTACTTTACGTAGGTTATTGTTGATAATAAAGGTCAAAGCTTGCCTCGTATAAAATCAGCTAGAGGGCTTTTTGAAAATTGCCTTAAACTATCGCCGCAGCTTTTGGGCTATCAGGGTTTTTTCCCGTCAGGATCTTGAGGACTTTCAGGAGCTTGAGGACTTTCCGGATCCTCAGGAGCTTGAGGAGCTTGAGGACTTTCCGGATCCTCAGGAGCTTTAGGTGCTTGAGGACTTTCCGGATCCTCAGGAGCTTTAGGACTTTCCGGATCATCAGGAGCTTGAGGTGCCTCTGCTGCGGGTTCAGAAGAGTAAGGCTCTTTGGAAAATTGATCCTGCGACATGGTTCCGCCCCAGATGGGAGGCTCTATTGGTCCTTGGGGGGTTTGGGGCCCTTGGGGAGCTAGGGGGGCTTGGGGCACGCTAGCAGCTCCAGGGGGAAAGTAGGCTTGGGGTGCAGTGGGGGGACTCTTTTTCTCGCTTTTTTTCCAGAGGGCTTTGTTAGAAAAAGAGCGCCAACCCCAGCGGGACCAGCGGATGATGTGGATGGCAAGCCACAAGGCCCAGGCCAGCATGAGATACTGATAGATGAAATTGGGTATGGTAAATACCCAGGGCACAGGCCAAGGGCCTGTGGTACGGTCCTGGAACCAGTTGAGGTAGTGGTCAGTGGAATGGTTACCAGTGACGCTCATGTTGGGGGCTTCTAAAAGACCATGGGTTAAGCCTCTATAGATGAGGTAGAGCGCTAAGATGGTCCACAGGCATAAGACTATCTGACCGATGTTGAAAAGAATAGGTCTTTTTATGGGCTCTTTGGTGCCGCGCAATCCTAAGACCAGGAAATAGGCGGCAACTATGATGGCAGAGACTACTGAGAGCTGGGATAGTCCCAGGAAAAAGAGAAACCAGGCCAAGGTATTTAAAGGTGTAAGCTTAGTTAGTCCCAATATGTAAGAGAATATCAACATAGCAATAGCAAAGGACCAAAAGAGTACTGCTGGACCCATGGCAGGGCCGCCCACAAAGAGTGTCCAGTAGTTTAAAGGAAGGCGCATGACAATGGAGATATTGGAGCTTAAAAGGTCTAGATCTATCAAAGAGGCCCTTGTCAAGATGGAGACACCAGAAGGCTCTTGCCACTCCAGTGACACAAGATTTTCCCCTGGGTTAAGGGGGATAGTTACTGTGGGACCGTGGCCCTCTGGGATTACGCTGTTGTGGGAAAAGGGGAGGTCATTTGCGCCCAGACGCAAATAGATGAGCTCTGCGCCCTCTGGAAGTTCAAAGGTATGGTTGCGACCCATGGAGGCGCGAAGTTTTAAGGTTAAATTTACGCGTCTATTTTCTGTTCCCACTTCGATAAACATTTGACCTGAGTCCACCACCAGGTCAGCTCCAGGCACAGCCTCGGGCTTGGAAAGTTTGATAGTCAAGCTTTCCCCAGGCCAGGGGCGCCATTGGGGGTTCCAATACCCTGAGCTGTCTAGGCTGTGGATGGGGACTAAGCCTTCCGTATCTACGCTCCACAAGCTCCCTGCGTCCAGGATCCAGGACTCCTCGTAGGGACCATCTTCACAGCTAAGGGTCAAGGTATTGTCCTGTACCTTTAAGGTGCTCTCCCAGGAGATGGAGCTTGTCTGAGGTGAAAAATCCAAGGAAGCCTTGTTCCCGATGACAGCTATCCTGTCCTCGGAAGTTGTGGGGCTCTCCCCGGGAACCAGGGGTAAGGTGAGGGTATAGGGTGCCTCTAAGGGTACGGTGGGATTGACCGTGGTATAGATCTTCATATCCACACCCAAAGAGATGGTACGCTGCACCTGGAAGAAGGGTTTGATATAGCTAGTCCCAGTAGCTGGGCTAGCTGTTTGCGGTGAACTAGGTGCTAATGGACTTTCCGTTTGCGGTAAGCTAGCTTCTGGTGGGCTAGCTATTGGCGCAACACTTGCCGCATTAGGGCCTTTGTAAGTGAGATTGAGGCTATGGCTCACTAGGTAACCATTACTGTTAGTCCCGCTTGCTATCTCATAGCTGTCCGTTTCTAAGATTATTCTTTTAGGTTTTGGGTCTGCTTGAAAGACTATGAGAAAGGAGGGGCCCTCTTTTATCCTTCCAGTTAAGGTGAGAAGCTCATTTCCTTTAGGTACATAGGCCCAGAATTTGCTATGGGCATATAAGATAGGCACATCTTCATCGGATGAGAGGTAAGCCCTTTGAGGCTGGAAGATCTTCCTATCTATATTTGGGAGGGGTACAAAGCCGTCCTCTTCGCTTTCCACCTCAAAGCTTAAGAAGATAGTTCCTGGCTGCGATCTGATAGTCAAGGTGGGGATGCCAGCAGGCAAGGTATCAGGGCTTTCTCTAAGTCTTCTTCCCAGCTCATCTAAGAGTTCTCGGGGAGGGTACTGGCTATTTTGGCCCTGGGCAAGGGTAGCAAAGCTCAAAAGGAAAAATGGGCATAAAATAAGAGCTATTAAAAGGTTTGGCACTAGTTTGCCAAGTTTGGGGTGGATAGTCTCAGGTCTTTTGATTCCTAAGATAGCCAGTGAGAACCAGGCTATTAAAATGGCCCGTAAAATTCCAAAAAAGCTTGAAACAATAGGCGGAAAGATTAGTAAGCTGCTATCTTGGTCCCGGGTCACCTGGCCATTATAATTTAAAATTATCCTATTCCATCTCCAGTCGGGACGGGGAATGCTATTTTGCGCAGTCTCGTCCAAACGCTGGCTTTGCTGAGAGTTCATAGGCCCATCTGACTTGGAAAGTGGGCTTGGAGGCATCTGCCTTCTAGAGGAATCGGCGCTCATACTAAAGTCATTCGATTCCAATGCCGCATGGCGCGGGAGCGGGAGCGGGTCATCATATGCTTCTGGCTCCATGTAGGCCCCTGGGCTTTCTTCCAAAAGCACGTCCGCTGAAGGCGTGGGTAAGGGCCCTTGTAGATATAAGTTGATCCCGGCGGAAACGGGGTAGCCCACTATGCCCCTGGTCCCGTAATTTGGGTTAAACAATTGTGGGTAGATGGCCCAACGCAATTGAAGTATCACAAAGGTCACCACAAAGACTAAAAGGACAAGGCAAGAGAGAAGTTTCCAGCCTCTCACTAGGAAACGGGCCTTTCCAGTCTCGGGGAGGACCTTTAAGATGGCCATGGCTGCTAAGATGTGCAGATAGACTAGTCTTGGGCACATGTATTCATGGTAGGAAAGTATGATGGCAATTCCCGCAAGTATTGCCCAACGCCTTCCCAATAATTTGTACGTGGCTGCTATGATGACAAGGACTATGAAGAGATCTAAGGTGGTCCATTTGTCCCACCAGTCAGCTGGATAGCCGTCCGGGCCGAGGGCCTCGGCGCCGGAGGCAAAGAAGAGAAAATAGCCCGGCGGGAGCTCTAGAGTTTGATTGGAGGTCTCGAGGTTTTGATCCCAGCCTGAGGCTGGGATTTCGCCATTAAAATTCTCAATCCTTAGGTCAGCTGAGAGCTGGACTCTTCCTTGGCGCAGCTGCAGACCGGGGGCAGAGTCCCCTTTGGAGTTCTTTTGGAAGGTTATGACCTGCGGCACTCCGGAAAGGGTGGCAGAACCCAGGCTAAAGGGGGCATCTACTGAAAGATGCCAATCCCTTTGCATGAGTCCATTTAGATTATCCCTGCAGGTTAAACCGTCTCCGGAATAATCCAGCCAACAGTTGCGCACTAAGTGTAGCTGGTTGGGACCAGGCTCAGGATCCCCGCGCCTTAAGGTTGTAAACTCTAGTCTTTCCCCGGCCCCTAGCTCAAAGACGGGATAGATGGGCCACGGTGAGTCCACCCTCGTGGGATCCACCTGGGGAGCGCCAGAAACCTTTACCTGCCTCAAGCTGGGCATGGCACTAAAGGCCCAGTACTCGGAGCCAAAGTTCCCGGAAGCTGGGCCCAAGGTATTCACAGGCGCCATGGGCTGCATACTATCTATAATTATAAACCAGACCCCTGCCCTGGCCTGTACCCTTAAGCCCTCTGCTGTGAGCCTAGCGGGAAGTGGGGAATTGAGAGACAGGGCCGTAGAGTTGGGCAAAAGGACATCTTTTATGAGCTCTTCTCTAGGTGTCCCAGAGACGGATAGCTGCAATTGGGTGCGTACCTTCATGGGCTGCTCATCCAAGATGAGTCTATCCACCCTCACGGTTACGCTATTTTGTTGGAATCCGGTATCATCATCAGTATTGTCAGTTTCCTCTTCATCTTCATCAAAAGGTCGCAGCTGGTCTGGCCCTTTGAGCCAGACCTTTTGGGTGACACTTTGGTAACTTATGTCCATGGCCGGGAACTCTAATTCCTGGCCATTTACCGTAATAAGAGGAAAGGCCCCCAAGGGCAAAGTCAGGGTGTCGGGTAAGCTATTCCAGGACCACTCGCCTGTTATGTTATATTCTCCAGCCTCCAGACGCACCATGGGCACATTATCTCCAATTACAGCAAGTGAGGTGCTAAATAATGAGCCTCTGTCGTGCACTTGGGTAGGCCAGTTTTCTTCGTCCCCAGGTAGCCTTACTAAGGATTCAGTCTTAACTGACCAGCTTCCAGTAAAACTTCCACCTTTATTATCCAGTGTTATGCTTAAAGTTATAGGAAGGACACAGTTTGTTTCCGAGTATTCACCCTCTAGTGGAGGGCAAAGGTAGTATTCTTCTTCGTAGAGCACCCAGTCTGCCCAACTGGCAAGCTCAGAGGGGGACTTGGTATCCTCCAGGGGTTTGGCAAAAAGTACTCCCTTTGAAAGCACAAGACAGAAGATAAGAGCTATAAAGGTCATTTTGGTCGTCATTACAAACACCTGCGGAAAAGAAAATTTTTATGAGTTTAAGCTAGGCCTTTAGTCTTTGGGTCAAGACCCAGAAGGGATAGTTATGAAACTTTAAAATCTTCTAAGGGAAAAGCTCTAAGGTAAGGAAGAAAAAAATATCTAAAAGAGCCTAGATGATAATGGCAGATTTTTTTATTTCGCTAGGAAATTCAAAATTATCTTACCTTAAGGCTCCCTTTTTAGCAAATAAGCCAAAAAGGAAAAAAATCAGTTAGAGGGAAGGGAAAAGCCGGGTTTTTGCTGTATTTTTATTGTTAATTAATTTTATGCTATATTATATAGAATTAACTGGATTAAGAAAAATTAAATAAATTAAGTAAAATTAAGTTAAAATATTCGAAAGCTTAGGGGCTGGGAGGGATTTTTTTTCAGTTGTTTTTCAAGGAGATAATAAGCTACAACTTGTCTTGGATACGGGGAAAAAGCAAACCTAACTTCAATACTTCTAGCCCCTAGCATCTAGTCTTCTAGCCCCTAGCCTCTAACTCCTAAGATAGCGTGAGCTTGGTCTTTTTGGGGAACCTGTAGTATCAAGCTATATGATTTAAGCCTTTTTCAGCTTAGCAAAGGGGCCTTAGCCAAATATGGCTATTTAACATTAGCTTAGATTAAATTTTACTTTGGGGTTATGTGCCCCAAAGGCCTAGAGGAGGGGCGCGTGGGCGAGCCCTTTAAAAAGCAAATAAATACCCAGTATGTTTTAGCTTTGGGGACTTTGCTTAAGGAGAGAAAGACTGACTTTGACCTTGTGGGCTTTCTGCAATATCTTAAGGGAAAGCTCTTAAAATTGGAGCTTAAAGGGCGCGTAGCTCTGGTATCTGAGGCCCTAGGGTGCTATCTAACAGGTCCCTTAAAGGTGAATGCGGATATCCTTTCAGAGATCATGATAAATTTTCAAGGCATTTTGGGCTGGCCCTTAAATGATTATGTGTCTCAAAGGGGCCTAGGGTCTTTTGCTAATTTTTCCTGTGCTATGGATTTTTTTGCCCGCACCACAGAGTACTCATCAGCTGAATTTGCCGTAAGGCCTCTAATTGAAAAGGACCCAGAAAGAGCGCTCTCTTTTATTAGCAAATGGGCAAAAGACTCCAATTTGCATCTAAGGCGCCTAGCCTCGGAAGGCATAAGGCCCAGATTGCCCTGGGCGCCCTCTTTGAAGCTCTTTTGTAAAGATCCTAGGCCAGTACTAAAGATAATAGAGCTCTTAATTTATGATAAGGTCAAATACGTGCAAAAGAGCTTAGCTAATAGCCTAAACGATATCTCTAAGGATAACCCAGAAGTCTTTTTGGATTTTTGCGCAAAATGGCTACAAAAAGACCCCTCCCTTAGGCCCATTTTGGAAAGAGGGGCCCGCACTCTGTTAAAAAACAAGGACAAAAAGGCAATTTCGGTATTTTCCCTGGAAGCTGACTTTAAAAAGGTCAAGGTATTAAAGGCCCAGCTTAAGGCCAATAGCCGGAATGTTGTAAGGGGTTCTGAGCTTACAATTTCCTACAAAATAAGCCTAGATCCAAGCTTTAAGGGGCCCGTACGGCTCCAGTACGCCCTTGGCTACCCAATGGCCAAGGGAAAACTTGGGGAAAAGGTATATTTATTAAAAAGCACAGTAGCTTCTGGAGCTACAGAAATAAAAGGGGAAAGGCGAATAAGCTTTAAGGACAATGTACCAATTAAGCAAAGGGCCGGAAGGTATACCCTAAGCCTTTTAGCAAATGGACACAGATTGGATGGGGCTACAATAAGCTTTACCTTGACTTCTTGATTTGATGAAAAAAAACCAGGATAAAAAAATGAAAAATTTTATAAAAATTTTTCATACTTTTGACGTGGGTAAAAGATATATATTGTTTACCTTGCCATAATAATATCCGAGATGGGCAACAAGCTCGCTCCAAAGTAGTTTTTTGGGTTAAAAGTTCCTTTTGGAGCTTATTTAAGGGTCAGATCTAAATAGTTTTTATTAAACTTAAGTTAAGCCCTTGCCAAAAAAACAATCTTTTTGCCCGACTCCCCGTAGATGCCTCCAAAAGATGCCTTTTTACGGGTGATAAAAAGATCCTTTTGTAAGCCCCTTTGTTTAGGGTAGTTCAAAGGATGTATGCCTGACGGCTTTAGGTTGTCTGAAGTTATCTTGTGAGTGCTTAAGGTTCTCTGGAAGGAATAGGGGCTTTCCAGGGCAGTCTAAACACGAAAAGCTAATGGAGGCGACCGCCGGACCTCTGGTCCGGAAGGGGCCAGAGCGCTCCAGGGGAAAGGGGCGCTTATGGCCTTTTAGGCCACAATGTACATGATGTATAGGGATTAGAGAGAGTAAAACGGCCAGCTCATTTTCGAGCTGGCCGTTTTGCTTCATGGGTACAAAATAGGCTTTTAACTAAGGGCCTGGGAGTTTTTTGGCTTTTTTGGGGAATTTGCCTAGAGCCCTGAGGCTAAAGTACAAGTTCTGGCACTAGTCATAGAGGCATTAGCTTAAGGAATTTGTCTGGGGCTAGCTAGGGGAAACTGTGCTAAAATAGTCTTTTTTCCCGGTAATAGGCCCATTTTTACTTTTAAGCTACGGCTTGTGCCAGAAAGGCCCTTGATGCTCAGCTACCAAAAAGGCCCAGCTAGCGACCCCTTTTACTATATATTTAGCTCTCCAGGCTGGTTAGTGGACTACGATCCTCCCAGGGACTTTCCTTTTTGGCTTAATGTAGAGCCCACCAATGTCTGTCAACTGGACTGCGTGTTTTGCTCCAGGCAGTTGTCTAAAAGACCACTAGGGTATCTAGATTTAACCCTAGCTTGCCAGATTGCTCACGAGGCGGCATCCCATGAGGGTGCGGCAATACGTTTCACCGGCTGGGGAGAGCCTTTATTGCACCCACAGATAGGCGAGCTTGTGACCCTGGTAAAGGAAAGGGGCGTAAAGCTTAAGATCTACACCAATGGCCTCTTATTAACTAGTGAGCTCATGGATACTTTTATAGAGGCCGGTTTGGACGATCTCCAATTTTCCCTGCAGGGCCTTACCCCTTATCAGTACGAATGGAACAGGAAGGGCGCCAGCTACAAGCTACTGGAGAGAAACATTTTAATGGCCAGGGAGATGAGGGGGGCAAAGAGTAAACCCTTTTTAAGCATTCTTACATCCACCCTGGCCAATGAGCTGGAAGATGGGGATCCGGAAGAGTTTACGGAAAAATGGCTGAAGGTGGTGGATAAGGTGGCAATAGATCTAACTAATCTCAATTTTGTGAAAGATACTGCCAAGGCGGCTCCATTTTTGGAGCTCCAGTCCAAGGGCCTTACCAGGGGTAAATGCGTGGACGTCTTTCTGGCCCTGGAGGTGAAGTATGATGGCTCTATCCAGTTCTGCGGGCAGGATTCGGAAGGAAAGGCTATCCATACCATAGGGAAATTTGGGGACCTAAGCTTAAGGGAGGCATGGCAGAGCCCCAAAATGGAAGCCCAAAGAGAGCTAGTAGGCAGAAACCTTTTCCACGAAAAAAGTCCGGTCTGTATCAACTGCTATCACAATACGGATAAGTACGATCTTTTGAAAAAGGCCGTAACTAGTAATAAAAGAGCTCTAAGCGAAGCGAGCATGCAAGATGGGTGAGAGGGGGGACAGGACAAAAGCCCGTAACGAGGCCACGGCCAGGATCATGGCGGCCACCTTGACCCTTATTACCAGGGAACAGACGGCCTTAGCCGAGCCCTACTCTTTGTGGAACCCTACTTTAAAGGCCTGGGAGATAAGGCAGATGGCCCACGAAGTGGCAGACAGCAAGGCCCAGGTGCTGTGGGTGGAGGAGAGCCATCCTGCCCTAGGACTTATGGCCATGAAAAAGCGTGAGCTGGAAAGCTCCCTTTTAGGATACGGCTCAGCCATGCTCAAAGGCCCCTTTCTGGTGGACCCGGATCCGGCTTCTAGACAGAAAAAGACCCTCTCTTTAGCCTTAAAGGCCAGGGAGCTAGCCAGGAAAAATTCCTTTAAGTTTTTAACCGCCAAAACTACCCACGACCCGGCAGTTTTAAGGGGTTTTATGGAGGCTAACTTCAGTTTAGCTGAGATAATAACCTGCCTGGCGGGACCCATAGCGGAAATGAAGAAAAAGGAAACAAGCAAGAAAAAGCTTCTAGGTTTGTCCATAGAGGTTCCGGACCCCCAAGAGGCCCAGGCTATTTTGGAAGAGCTGGGGGATCTCTTCTACGACGGGCACCATCTCCACGGGCCCTATTTATCGGGAGATTTTTCAGGCAGGCTCTGGTCCAAGGTGGCGGAAAGGGATCTAAAAAATAATAATCCTGCCTTGGTAGTACGGGACATAAGGCAGAATAGGAGCATAGGGATTGCCATAGCCTACCTAGTGGGACAAGAGGCAATGCTCTCTATCTTGCATGTGGATGAAAGTCGCCGTGGCAAGGGAATAGGAGGCGAGCTTTTAAGGGAGCTTATGATACTTTTATATGAAAAAGGGGCAATAAGCCTTTCTGCGGAAACTGCATCCTGGAACCTACCGGCCCTGTCCCTGTACATATCCCTGGGCTTAAGGCCCATCTCCCCTTTGGTGGCATTGCACTCTATGGAAGGGGCTAAAAGATAGCCGCCTTTTGCGAGAAGGGCTATAAATTTTAAGTATTGGGGCAGTAAGAGACTGCCCCAATACTTAATTTAGAACTAATGGGCTGTCTTTGGTTTACTAAATTAACTTGAGGCTAAGGATTTGTAATCTCCAGGCCAAAGTAGACTGAAAAGGGCGGACGCAAAGAGTAGGTAAAGTCATAATTAGCTGAAGGATTAGGAATTCCTTGGCTAGCATAGTATTTTTTGTTCAAGAGGTTGGTAGCATCTAAAGTTAGACGATAGCTTTCGTTGATGCGGTAGAAGAGCTGGAGGTCCAGACTTCCCTGGTCTTGGCTCTTAAAAACCCTAAAGGGATCGGGATTTGGGACTCCGGAAGCGCTTGCAGGCGGATTGTCCCTTCCCAAGGCATCTGCCGCCCAGCTGAAACTTAACCTTCCCCCAAAACCCAAAGGCGGGCTATAGGCTATTTCCAGGTTTGTGAGATGCCTAGGCAAGTATGTTATTCTCCTACCAGCGTAGTTATAGAGCTGAAAGGTGCCCCAGTCCAGACCAACATAGTCCTTGTACTTGGCATCATTGTAGGTATAGTTGGCCTTTATTGATAAGTTCTTTGCCGGGTAGACATCTACGGACAACTCTAAACCTTGCCGCACAGAACTGCCCGTGGCAGTTGCCGTGAAGGTTTGGGGATCGTAGGTGCTGTCATTGTCGGTGTAGACTCTAAAATAAGCCGCTTCAGCGCTTAGCCATTGAGTCAAGGTAGTACGAAGGCCCACTTCAAATTGTTCTCTAGTGGAAAGCTCTAAGGCGTCGCCTTCATAGAAGGCTCCGCCCCAGGAAAGCCCTGGGGCACTGAAGGATTTTCCGTAACTTGCGTAAAATTCTATCCAATGTGTTGGGGTATAAAGAAGGCCCAACTTGGGACTGAAAAAGGTGTGTCTTCTAGACTCTCTAGTTGTGTCTTGCAAGAGGTCACGATGGGTGCCTTCCAATGAATCGTATCTAGCGCCGATCCTAATATTTAAAGGCTTAATTAGCTGATAAGTAAATTCTGCTAAAATTGACGGGTTAGAAAGGGTAAATATTTCCAGGGTGTCAGGGGCTCCGGGGTGGGAGCGACCTTGCCCCCAAATAAGAGGATAGGTCCTGTTGGGGTCTTCCTTTTCGTACATGTAGGTAAAGCCAAAGGTGGCCGTAGCTTCCCTTTCAAAGAGCTCACCATTGAAGCTGTAGGTCAAACCTGTACCCCACGACTTGTGGGTATTATTTTGCAGCGAACCATTGCTTGGATCTCGCCCGTAGAGATGCTGGTTAATTTGATACCTGGTGTGTTCCAAGGTAGTCCCGTAGAGATAGTAGGTAAGCTGGGAATAGTCATTGATAAACCAGTTGGCCCAGAGGCGGGCATCATAACGGTCACGTTTGCCTCCATTACCTTCTCCGCTACCATCATTGACCCAATCTTTATCTGAGGAGGAAAGGAGTTTGGAGATATAGCCAGCCGAATTCCACTCCGATTGGTAAGCGCGTAAGTTTAGGCTGACGGCAAAGTTATCGCTAAAGGTATACGTCCATCTGCCTGAAAAATTCTTCTTATCCCAATCTGAGTTTTCGCGATAGCCATCGGTATGATAGAGCTCAAAGGCATAAATATGGCTAAAATTACCTATTTCCCGTCCCCAAAGACCTGTTACATCGATATCATTGTAGCTTCCATAGCGAAGGTTCAGTTTGGTATGGTTTCCGCGCTTTATTGACTGGATAGGTATAGCTCCCCCTCCGGAGTGTTGGCCGTAGTAGACTGAGGCAGGACCCTTTATTATTTCGATGCTTTCAATTTCTATAGGCATGATGGAATTGGAGTCAACATAGGCCGTGGCGTGTCCATTGTCGTGGAGGGGTATCCCGTCCATATACATTGTTATTTCAGCTCCGCCGTGGCCCCCTGAAAACCCGCGGATGTAAATCTCAGGTGCGATAGCACTTTCTGCATAGCGACCTATAAAAATGCCGGGTGCCATCTTTAAAAGGTCAATTGGTTGGTAATAGATACGACTTTGGACGTCTTGGCCGGTTAAAACTGTAGCCGAAGTACTCCTTAGTTCTTCCCTGCGGACCTGGCCCCGAACATCTATCTCCTCCATTACGGTCTCTTGGGAGTTCTCCTGAGCCAACAAAGAAGTCTCAGATGGTAAAAGGCTTAAAAAGGGTAAAGTAAAGACAATGAATAAAAGGCTTTTGACGTGATTTTGCATGGTTTCTCCTTGGTTTAAAAGATAAAAGCCCAAAAATGCCCAAAAAATGCAAAAAAAAAGGCCGCCATCCGAAATTAATTCGAAAGGCGGCCTTCAGTGAACCATTAAATATATGTGTTAGGGGAAGCTAAACAAATGCCCTGGCGTTTATTTACATTTAAAATTTTAAACGCTTAAGGTTTTCATAACCATAGGGGTGTTAAGATAGAATTTTAAAAGAGAAAAGGTGGGATTAGTCTTCAGAGGCTAACTTGATTTGGGGCATTTTAGCCGAACTATTTGCAGTTTGTCAAGAAAAAATATGCCTCTAGGCAAGTAGTTAACTTTTGTTAATAAAATATACTACATAAGGTATGTAAGAACAATAAACAAGAAAATATTGTATTTAAACTAAAGCTTTCGCCTTCCGTACTTAGTTTTTTATTGACTTTTTAGCATTTTACTGCTACTATAAAAAATCTAGTTTAAGTCTTGCGACTTTCCAATTAACCTACCTCGATTTTAGTATTGCCATGAAGGCAATACCCTCCAGCGCATTAGCTAGAATCAATCTACTACAATTTTATATTTAGTTGGGCTCCGTAAAGCTTATGTAATCCCAACATCCATATCTTTTTGGACCTTGAAGGCCGTCAGATGGTGCTATTGCATCATTTTACGGCTTTTTTTTGTCTTTTTTTTAATAGCTAAAACGATTAGCAAGGAGAAAGTAATGCTAAAGTTTTTTATTTTCACTCTTCTTTCTGTTTTTACCATGTCCATTATGGGCCTTGGGGTAAAGGTAGCCTTTGCTCAAGGCGAGGGTATTTCCGATGAGACAGAAATGGAAGAAATTGATGTTCGCGGCATAGTGCGCAGGGAAGAGCTAATAAGCACAAGTGCCACTATACTTACAAACCAAGATATCTATGACTATCACTATATCACTCCCATCGATATATTGAAAAAAAGTCCTGGCATATCTATCCGTCAGTCAGGCGATTTTGGTGTGGCAAATACCGTTAATATTCGCGGCTTTTGGGGAGCGCACCACTATGGCGGAAGGCTACTTGTGACCGTGGACGGTATTCCCATCCACGACGGGGGGCACGCTGACGGCTACATAGACGCCCACGTCATAAATCCTTTGGAGATAGAAAGCGTTGAAATTATCAAAGGCCCCGCTTCGGTGTACTATGGGCACCACGCCGAAGGCGGAGTGGCCGCCTTCCAGACAATAAAATTCGGGGATTTCACTAGGATACTATTACGGGTGGGATCCCAAAATTCTAAAGATGCCCAAGGCGTCATAGCCAGGCAATTTGGCGACTTAGGGCATGTGTATTCTTTTCAGTTTTACCAATCTGATGGCTGGAGAGATCACTCTGATTCGGAAAAATATAACATCTCAGCTAGGTGGTCTTATCGCTTCAGCGAGAACTTTATAGCTACCTTAAATGTCAGAGGCTACGCAGCTAATTGGGATTCAGCTGGCAATATACCAAGCTATCTTCCAAAGAAATCCGCCGTAGACGACGGTAGCGGCCAGTACGCTGGGGGCAAGCGTAAGCGTATGGATGCCCGGTTTTGGGCCAATTACCTAATAGGTGATAATTCAGAGTTTACATTTTATGCCTATGGCGTGGATATGTCTAACAATCGCTACAGTAAATCCTGGGCCTGGAATCGCGCCTACGGGGATCGAAATGGCTCAGATCAACAGAATCGGCATAAAGCCTTTGGCACAGGCCTAATGTATAATTATCACGGGGATTTAAATGGTCATGATATCGCCGCCACCTTAGGATTTGACTATCTCACAGAAAACGAGAGGCGCGATCAGTGGGGCCTTATTTGGGGTCATGGAAGGGCACACAATCCTGATCCCACTTACCATACCATGGACCACGAATACACCACGCAAACCTTATCATTTTTAGGAGAGGTGAACTATCAGATAATAGAGCCATTAAGAGCTAGGATAGGATTGCGCTACGATAGATTTTCTGGGGAAGTGGATACAGGTAAAGATGAAAAGGGATTTGGCGAGCCCAACTCCCACTATGTGGCCAAACCCAGAAGCGTCTTTAGCCCGAAGGTAGGAGTTGTTTACAATACGCCCCTGGCTTGGTTAGAACTGTATACAAACTATAGCCAAGGCTTTGGTCTTCCTTATATGGAGACAGGCGACTTCTTTGTAAATAGTGAATCAAAAGTGACCAAAAGAGAGCAGTGGGAGTTCGGATTTAGGGCCTATCCCACAGAGTGGCTCTTTTTAGAGTCTGTTTATTATATTCTTGACACTACAAACGATCCTACGGTAGTAGGATACGATGCCAATGACGATCCCATCACAGAAAACGCCGGTAAAAGTCACCGTGCTGGTTTAGAATCTGCCATTCGGATAGTGCCCTACCAAAATTGGCGTATAGA
This sequence comes from Deltaproteobacteria bacterium, assembly GCA_031279515.1. Lineage (GTDB taxonomy): Bacteria > Desulfobacterota > Desulfarculia > Adiutricales > Adiutricaceae > JAITII01. Next base: position 24,230 of record JAITII010000021.1, on the reverse strand, counting down.
TGCTAATTATACCTACCAGGTGGCCAAATACAGAGAGCATATATCAGGTAGAAATAACTTGGCAGGCAGACGCATAACCAGTATGCCTCGGCATGTCTCTAATATTGAAGTAGCCTACCAGCCACCTTTGGGTTTTGGCGGAAGGCTATCTTTTAACTGGAATGCCGATTCTTTGAGCTCGGATAACCCTCCATTTACAATTGATGGGCAGGTAAATAATAGAAATACTATTAAGACTCAAGACTATGGCAGTTTGGACCTCCAACTTAGCTACAAGTTCTCTGATAGGTATCGTTTGTTTCTAGATGGATTAAACATCCTCAATAAGAAATATACCAGTTCCGGGGTGATGAATTGGGTTACCGATCCTAACCATCCAGGAGGATATTTTGTTTCTGGTTGGATGCAACCTTTAACCGTATACTTAGGCTTTGAAGGTAACTGGTAAGTTAAGCTTTTTTGATTTTTTATTCTGTATAGCTTTTAGCATAGGGGCCCTTATAAGATAGTAACAAGGTAAATATCCTGTAAGGGCCCCTATAATCTTTCTTTAGCTATTATAATTTTGCCATAGCCGCTTACATGACTAGAAAAGGTGGACTTATTTACCTTTAAGGTTGTGATATAACCCCGGCTGATAATTTTTAGACATTTACTACTTTTCCGGCTCCACGGCCAAAAGTCTAGCTAAAAATGTAACAAGGATAATTTGTAATCAAGAGCTTAAATTTTTTTTCTTCGAATCAATAATCTACCAATTCTAAGCGCGACCACTTTTTTTAGGAGTAAGAGCTTGGTTTCTTTTTTACTCTTTATCCAGCTGTATAATGTAGCGCAGTGAAAAAAAGCATAGCTCTATCTTAAATGCCCCTCTTCATGAAAGCTAACTAGGATACAATATTGGTAAGTACTATAAGTTGTAAATTTCACAGAGCCGTAAAATTTTTTCTAGCTTATAGTTTAACTTCAAATTCTTAGCTTAAGTTACATTAATGGCGTTTCCCCGCTCCAAAAGTTTCCTCCCATTTTTCGCGGAAAATTATAAGGTCCATCAGATCGATAGGCTGTGGGGTGACGGTAGAAGCCTTTGCCGCTTTTTTAGCCAATTCTTTACCATTACCAAACAAATTAGCCAGTCTAATGGCCTCCAAAACGCTTCTAGTATCTTCAAGCAAAAGAGGTTTATCTCGAAATATTTCTAACATGAAAATCCATTCTTGTTGTGGTCTCTTGTTAAAAACTTTGCAAACAATGTTTACCATTTCTTTGTTTAGGTGCATACCTTTGTATTCAATCATTTTTTAATCCTTTAATCCTTTAATCCTTTAATCCTTTAATCCTTTAATTGAAAATAAAATAGCTTTGAATAATGACTTTATTGTTGTTACAAGCAAAAAAATTCCTTACTAAAAAAAGAGCGCGACGGAAAAAAATGTGAAATTATTATCATACATAGATGCAATTTAATCAAAAGATAGCATCTAAGATAAATAAAATTAATCTATAGATCTTTTTGATAACTAAATTTCCAAAATTAGCTTTTTTTACTTCACAAAGGCTCTAATAATGATGATTATCTTATCAAAGCTTGATTAGAAAAGACTTTCTAGAAATCAAACATGACCATTATACACCTTTAGGGTAATAATAGCAAGCTTCAGAAAGCTAAAAAAAACAAAAAATCATAGACCAACCGGCCTCTTAGCCTGGGGCTGACTTTGGCAAGGGCGAAAACGCCAATAGCACCTCCCCTATTGGCATCCAGTGAGGTAACAGTTTTTATCTGCCATTTCAACGTTCTCATCTGGGCTTTTCAGAAAGTGTTAGTGCACTTAGGGTTTTTATTCATATACCTAAAAAGATCGATAAAAAGTGCTAAGTGGAGTTTTAGGCAGAAAATGGAAAGCTTTCTTACTGAAGGCAAAAAGCTAAATGGGCTTTTACAAACATTAAATATCGGCATTACCCCGGCTGATAATTTCTAGACAATTATAAACCATTGTGTTTCATATATTTCCCAGATATATCTCTTTTTTTCTCCTTACCTTTAGATAGATCTCGCTTCTGTTTTCCGGAGGCATAAAAAACGTTCTTGTTGTCAAAAATATTTTTTACTCTTAACTTTATCTTTCTGTAGTTTTTTATAATCGATTGGATGGTCGTTCTTAGTTCTTTGCTGTCATGGGGTTGGATTTTCTTCTGGAAATCATTTTCTTAAGATGATTCAGATATTCATCTGGATTAAGATCAGGGCAATATGGAACAAAATAATCTTACTCTTTTTTAATCCTTTGAAAGCCCCTCTTTTACTATTTTTCCATGATGAACTCTTAGGTTGTCTACAAAGAAAAAAATTTCTTGCCGCTTGACCAGCTTATGAGTTGTTTCATAACCTTTAGAATTATCTTGCAATTCATTGATTCTAAAATTGTTCAGTGTGAATTCCAGCTTCCTCTCCAAAAAAGATGACCATCCTTCTTTTTAAGCTTTAGATTCGATCTAAGGATAAGTTGTATTAATCCACTCATCTACCTTTTTTTCTTTGATAGGCCCTCTTGGTTGGTTTTAAAAGTAAACCCACACCGCTGTAAGTTATCACCCATAGTACGAATAGCTATTTCTACAACTCTCTCCGATTCCATGTGGAAAATTCTAGCTTGAAATCTGCCTGAAAGGAATTCGTAATCATGACCTGAATTAGTTTTTTAAGCTGGATTCAACAATCAACAATGTACCAGTTCCAACATTGCGACCTCTTTTTTAAGAGTAAGAGCTTGCTCACCTCTTTCTTTATACTGCTTAATCCAGCTGTATACTATAGCGCTGCAACTAAAACCATATCTGTAATTATATAGCCAGAAAAACTGCTCTTAAAATGATAGGCAACTTTCTGACGCATATGTTTAGAAATGGTAGCTAATATCTTGTAAGAGTATTTTGTTTTCATACATAGATTATGCACTATTAAATTTGAAAATGTTATAGTTTTTTAAATATAATAAAAAAATTTCAAAATATTTATTCATTTATTAATGCAATCTTTTGTTTCAAAAAAATATGATATCCTATATAGAGAAAGCTGTATCAATGTTCTAATAATTATCAGCCTGGGTAATATAATAATATTTTCAAATTTAAGCTTAAGGAAAAAAAATTTTTTAAATTTTCTCCCGTTGGTTAATTAATTTGGTGGTACTATTTTTGGTGGCCTTTATCTACCTAAATATTAGAGAAGGGATAGCGCCTGTAATTTTACCCCTCTTTTCAAGGGGGTGAAAAAGGCGCCTGATGTGGAGGCATCTGGCGCCTTACCTGTCGACATTTGTTTGTTGGTGCGCAAAAAGTCCAAAGTTCTAGAGCATTGGCCAACTATATATAAAAGGCAACCTTATGAGTCGCCCGGTTGAATTTTAAGATATCACATTTGTTTTCACTTAGCAATAAAAATTTTTTTGCTACATAAAAATAGCTATTTCTAATATATTTAATTAAAAAGCATTTCATAAAAGCTAGGTGGCTAAACTTAATTGAGGCAAAACAAAAGCCTTTCTAGTATTTGATTTTTGTCAATTGTTTTTTGGTAAAATCATATGCTTTTTAGCTTAATCAAAAGGGTTTTACAAAGCTTTCCTTAAAGCTCCCTAGTTTTTAGGTTATTTTAGGGAATTTTGTAAAAGGCCATAAAATCTAATTATTGCTCTATTGGCTTTAAGATCAATAGGCCTTTAGCCTTTTTTGCGGGGCCCTCAATTAAAGTCTATATTTTTGGGCTCTTTTGGCGGGTTTAAGCTAATCTTTTCCCATTGAAGTTGCAAAAATTACTAGTTATTGCCTGGCTAGGCCTTTTAAGTAGCTTTCTAGGCCGTTTACTATGCCGTCGGTTACGAGCTCAAGGTATTGGTCTTCGGAAAGGCGTGCGGCTTCGGCCTTGTTGGTGAGGAAGCCTATTTCCATCAAGATGGCGGGTACTTCCACGTTTACGAGGACCACAAAGACGGCTTCTTTTACCCCCAGGTCACGGACCTTATATTTGGTCCTTATGGACTTTAAAGTTGCGCTGTGGATTGTCTTAGCTAGGACCCGGGATTCAGAGACCTTGGTATTACGCGCTATTTGCTCTAAGATATCTTCCATCTCCGACATGGATTTATCCGAGGAGGCGTTTTCCCTGGCAGCTACGGTTTGGGCAGAGGGGTCTGAGGTAAAGTTTAAAATATAGGTCTCAAGTCCTTCCACAGAGGCTAGGGTGTTGGCATTGGCGTGGATAGAGATAAAGAGATCCCCCTGGTTGTCACGCACTATTTTGGGCCTACGATCTAAGGTCACAAATTTATCAGAGTCCCTGGTTAAGATTACCTCCAGCCCTAAGCGGTTTTCTATCTTGGTCTTTAAAAGCTTGGAGGTCTTTAGGGCCAGCTCCTTTTCTTTGATCCCGTGTCCAGTTGCCCCATTATCTTTACCGCCGTGGCCAGGGTCTATCACTATCCTTCGAATCTTTAAGCCCAGTTGTCTGGCCATAGAATCAGCCGGTCCCCTAGCTGGTGGGGGACTGGCCTGGGCCTGGACCTCTCTGGGGGCAGGGTCAGTTGGTCCAGGAGGGGCGTCTGGGATTTGTATCTGGGGGAGGGTGTCGGTACTTTTAGCCACCTGTACCACCAGACGGGGAGGATTATCTAAAAAGACTGGGGTATAGGGATAGACCTCCGGAAAGTCCATTACCAGGCGCACAGTATTGTCATTAAACTGATTGACCTTTACTAGCTTTATAAGAGGCGTAGTCTTATTTAAGGTCGTAACCATGCCGCTTGCAAGTTTGGCATCTCGGAAGTCTACATAGACCCTGGGGGTGCCCCCGTTGCGCTGAGCTGGAATAAGATTATAGACATAGGAAGTGACCTTGTCGGTCCAGGCTATGACAGTGGAATAGTCCCCGTGGTCCTCTAGGGAGAGGGCATAGACTTGGGCAAGTCCGTCACTACGGGCAGCCGGTGCCGCCTTGGGGGGCTCGCTAGTTATAGAAAAAGTTGCCGGGCTTGTAGGAGCTGTAGCGGCGGGCGTTTGTCCTTGCCGGTCACTTGTAGCTGCGGGGGCTTGTCCCTGGCGGTCAATTATGGTCTGCTGGGGGCTAGGGTAGGGGGGCGGAGTGCCCCCAGCCCTTAGCATGCTCATGAGCCCCCTGGCCTCATTGATTTCAGGGGCATCTGGGTAGTTTAATTCTACCTTCATGAGCTCGCGGTAGGCGTCATCCATGCGTTCTAAGGCTACTAAGGCCATGCCTAGGATGATTACAGCCTTGGGGGCATTGGGGCAACGGCTACAATCTTTTAATATCTTCCTGGTGAGGGTCTCGGCCTTGGTGGCGTCCCGTTTATCTTTAAATTTGTAAAAGCACTGGAGGGCGAGTTCCGCAGCCTCCAGCTGGGCCTGGGCACGGTAGACGTCCCGCACCTGGGCACGGGCAGCATCTTCAAACTGGGTTATGAGCTTCTGCCAGGCGCTCCTTTGAGAGATGTCTGGGCTAGTAAAGAAATTGTCCCTAGCCACCCTGGCCCTGGCCAGTTCACCGTCGCAGAGGGCAGAGGAAGCTGACATAAGCACCCAGGCCATAAGGGCCATGGCAACGAATGCCCTAGTCATCACAGGCCTTTTGAGCCCGGATCTTCAGTGCGTGGATAAGATTTAAGGCTTCTATTGGGGTGAGCTTTTCAGTATCTAGGTTTTTAAGCTCCGCTAATAGCTCTAAGGCTTCACTTGGCACAAGGTGGGGATTTAAGAGTGTGCCTTGGGCTTCTATAGACTCTTCTAAACTAGAGCCCTTGGAGATAGCCTTAGGATCAATTGGAAGGCCTGGGGGATTTCCCCTTGGGTCATTTCCCTCAGGGGTTAGGGGGCCATCTAAGTCGTCTAAGAGGGTAAGGTCTTCAGGCATATCCCAATCTTGGGTCTCAAAGAGACCACGGGGGCGGATCTGGGGACGAATAGTCTTTTTCGCATGCTCTAAAAGCTCTTTTAAGATTTCACCTGCCCTCCTTGTAACAGCCTTGGGAAGACCGGCCAGGGCAGCTACGGCAAGGCCGTAGCTGCGGCTGGTGCCGCCTGGGACCAGTTTTCTTAAAAAGATGACCTTGCCTTCCCATTTTTTCACAGAGACATTGTAATTTATGGCCAGGGGTTTACTCTTAGCCAGTTCCACCAGCTCATGGTAATGCGTGGCAAAGAGGGTGGGAACCCCCCTTCCAGCATGGTCATGGAGGTATTCAGCCACAGCCCAGGCTATGGCTAGCCCGTCAAAGGTGGAGGTGCCGCGGCCAACTTCATCTAGGATAACCAGGCTTCTGGAAGTGGCCCTATTTAAGATCCTGGCGGTCTCACTCATCTCCACCATAAAGGTGGAGCGGCCTCTGGCCAGATCGTCTGCTGCCCCAACCCTTGTAAAGACGGCATCTCTAATGGATAAAGTGGCCTTTTGGGCGGGTATAAAAGAGCCCATCTGGCAGAGAACTACTATCAAGGCCACTTGTCTTAAGATGGTGGATTTACCAGCCATATTGGGACCTGTGATGATGAGGATCCTCTCCTTGGGTCCCAGACGGGTATCATTGGCAACAAAGGTCTCACCTTTAGGAAGATTGGCTTCCACCACAGGGTGCCTTCCTAAAGTGATATCTATGATGTCATCGGCTATAAGCTGTGGTCTTACCCAGCCCTCTTTTTCAGCTGAGAGGGCAAGGGAAGCCAAAGCGTCCACCTGGGCAAGTAGCTTTGCCAGTTCCATAAGAACAGGTGCCCTATTGGCCAGTCTCTTTTTGATATTAGCTAAGATCCGCTCTTCCAAGGCAGCCCTTTTTTCAGAGGCCGTAAGTATCTCTTCTTCCAAATCCAATAGTTCGCTCGTGACATAGCGCTCAGCTGAAGCCAAGGTCTGTTTGCGGGTCCAGGTCCCTGGGACTGCCTTAAGGTGGCTTTTGGTGACCTCTAGGTAGTAGCCAAAGACTCTGTTGTAACCCACCTTTATCGGGACGCCAATTTTTTCCCGTTCTTTGGCCTCCAGGGCGGCAATAGCTTTTTTGCCGCCCTCTTCCAGGCTTCGGTACTTGTCCAGTTTCGGGGCAAGGCCGCTTAAAAGTGCTGCCCCATCACTTATTGTCTGGCCCAAAGATGTATTTAAAGACATATTGAGAAGCTTAGAAGTAGAAAAGTCTGGGGTGAGATCTCTTCCTAGGGCGCAAAGGAGTCCAGTTTGGGAAAAGGACTTAAGTAGTTCAGCTATGGAAGGTATTAGGCTAAGGGCCTTTTGGACGTTTAAAAGGTCTTTTAAGGTCCCCCTTAAAAGCGATAGTCTAGCACAAGACCTGGCAAAATCTTTAAGCTCCTTTAAAAGGGAAAATAGCCTATCCCTATCCAAAGAGCGGGTAATAAGTTCAGCTACGGCCCCGTGGCGGGCTAAAACTATATCCTTTATCCTGGAGGGGCGGACGAGCCAGTCCTTTAAAAGTCTGGAGCCCATGGGAGTCGCTGCCCTATCTAAAAGTTCAAAGAGGGTACCTTTTTTGCTCCCGTCCCTTAAGGATTTAGTGAGTTCTAAGTTGCGGATAGCCGACTCGTCTAAATAGAGGTAGGGGCTTTCCCATAAGAGGCGCGGGGGCATGAGGTGGGCTAGGTTCGAGTCCCCAGACAGAGTCTTTAAGTAGGAGGTAACTACCCCGGCGGCAATTATGCCGCCGGGGCTATCTTCCAATTGGGGTAAGCTCGCGGAAAAGAGCGCGGCCAAAGAGCCTAAAGGATCTATTAAGGTATCTTCCGGAATAGGGGCTGTAAAAAACCCATTGCGCGCGGCAAATTCTAGAAGGCCTTGGGGAAGATGGGCTGGGTTAAAGAGGATCTCTTTGGGATCTAAGGCCATCAGTTCGGAGGCTATGCCGTCGAAGTCGGAACTTTTTGTAAGGAAAAAATCCCCTGTGGAAATATCGGCTGCTGCAAGATAAAAGCTAGGCTCGGTAGGATTAGCGAAAGGGGCTTCTTCGACATGGACAAAGGCCAAATAGCGGCTAGAGGCATCATCGTCGGAACTTATGATGGTCCCGGGGGTAACTATGCGCTTTACTTTTCTTCTTGCCACCTTTTCCCCGGGGAGGGGGACATTGGACTCTTGGTCGCAGACTGTGACCTTGTAACCCATGGAGGCCAGGCGATTAATGTATAAGTCACCGCTAGAGAGGGGCACCCCGCACATGGGGACCGGCAGCTCGCCAATTTTTTGGCGGCTAGTTAGAGTCAAATCTAGAAGTTGGGCCACCTTTTCAGCGTCATCGAAGAAGAGCTCATAGAAATCACCCACCTGGAAAAAGAGAAAAGTATCAGGCCAGGCCTCCTTGGTTTCCATATATTGCAAGAGGGCCGGGGTGAGATTATTTTTGTTGTCCAGGGTTGTGCCTTTCAAGAAAATAGACCCAGAAGTTTTTCATAAGTCTTAAGGATATGCTCTGGGATGACCCGGGTCTCCCCTAAGACTGTCATGTAATTTGTGTCGCCATTGAAGCGGGGGGTTACGTGCATGTGGAGGTGATCGGCAACACCTGCGCCTGCAACCAAGCCCTGGTTGATGCCAATATTGAATCCATCCGGGTGGCAATACTTGGTGAGAACATCAGTTGCCCTGGCAACTAGATCAATAAGAGCGCCCCTTTCCTCGGACGTGGCCTCGGAAAGGGTGGCCACATGCCTTCTGGGAGCTGCTAAGAGGTGGGCATTATTATAGGGGTAACGGTTCATTACCAGAAAGACCAGCTTGTCGGAGCAGAGGACCAACCTAGAGGGGAGGGGTCCTAGGTGATTTTCTGGAAGGCAGAAGACGCATCCGTCCCCGCTTTTGGGAGATAGAATATATTCCATGCGCCAGGGCGCCCAAAGGGTTTCAACCATGAGGCCTCCTGTAGCTAGAGATGAAAGTGGTGGGAAATGGAACTTGCTTTAACATGTTGCCATTATAGCAGAATTTTCACTGGAAAAAAAAATGCGCCTCTTTTGGCCAGGGCAAAACTTTCAATTTTTTAAATTTGCCACAGCTTTAAAGGAGGGTTTCTGGGTAGAGCTGAAATTTTTAAGTGTGAAATTTGGGAAATTCCATAAAAAGGGCGATAGTGTAGATTTTACAAGGGAAAGAAATGTTGACAAAAAAAGCGAAAAAGGTTATTATTCATAAATGGAAGGACTATTGGACACATATTTATTGCGAGTCATGGACTTTATGAAGGCCATTCCGGACCAACGTACGGGCAGAAATACAAGCTATCCTATTACCCTAATAGCTATGATTGCCCTTTCCGCCTTCTATGCAAAATCCAACTCCCTTAGCCGCTTTGTGAACCAGATAGGTGAATTTCGTAAGGACCGGGGAGTAGAGCTTATGCTGAAAGCTGCATTTTCTGGACGGAAGCTTAACCGGGTGCCCACGGATAACCATATACGCAGCGTATTAGACCGTTTAGATCCGACACTTTTAGATCCCATTATCTGGGATGTCCTTTCCGGATACCTTTGCGCCAAGGGTGAGGGGTTTAAATTAAATGGCCAGACCTTGATTGTACCTTATATCTCAAGGCACTTTGAGTCGGCTAAATCTCGTTGCCCCAAATGTGTATCACGTAAGTATAACCTGCAGCGCCTGGAGCCCTTTTTAGTTGAGCATTATCACACCCTCATGGGGTTTTCTGCAGTGCACAGGGAATTTCCTCTGATCCACCCCCAGCTGCCCCTGGAGTTTTTGCAGCCAGAGGATCACCACGGCTACAGTAAAGGGGAGATCTATCTGTGCTCCAAGGGTGAAAAAGGCCCGCCCCCAGCGCTCCCTGAGGTGCTCACCCGCTATCTGGAACGCTTTGAAAAGTCACTTGCCAGCTTAAAGCCTATCTTTATCCTGAGGGGCAGTATGGGTACTTTTAGGAGCTTGGGTGCTTTAGGGTCCAGCCATAACTTTGTCCTCATCCCCAACACGGAGACCCTATTTTCCATGAGGGCCAAGATCCCTCACCCTTATTTTAACCCCAGATCTGGAGAAGCAGAGTCACTTTTGGATACCCCTAAAATTGATATAGCTACAGCCCATGACCACCTTTTAGCTAGCGGGGGGCCCTTAGATGTTGGCCCAGACCTCTATGCCAACGGGCTTATGGGTTTTAACAGGCAGGCGTATCTTATGAAGGTAACTGGAGGCCAAGGTGGGGAACACCTCATTTTAACTAGTCTCAAGCTGGAGGAAAGCCATAATGCCCAGCTTTACAGTTTTATAGACAAGCTGGAAACTGTTGATTTCCCTGAGCATATGCAGGAGTTAGGTTTTAGCTTTAATAGGCGTTTTGGTCACGGTAAGAATTTTTTAAGAGAGGTGCTGGCCTCCATGAATATCCTGGCAATGAATCTCAGTTATATGGCAGAGCTATAAAGGGATTTTAAGTTATGCCCTAAAATATCTGGCAGCTGGACTAATTTCGCCAGCGCCCGGGCTTTAATTTGGAAAGCTTTTTTTAGCTAGCTATTATCTATTTTTTTAGCGAGAAACTAAGATAATGGGTATTTTGCAGAGCTTGGGGCCGCTACCTTATAGCTACAGCTTTTTTCAGACTTTTTATAGATGTTGCCAGCTCAAATAAAAAAAATGGTACAGATATTATTCTATAATATGGAACCATATTTATAAATTTTCTCTTCTTTTTCAAGGTTTTCTTAATTTTTTCATTTTCTTTTTTTGATTCTAGTGATAATTGGCGTCAATTTTAAATAGACTAACTTAGAGCCTTTGGGCTTAATTAAAGGATAAAAATAGGAATTCATGTGTTAATTACTAGAATTAAAATTTAAAGTAGATATTGACTAAGGAAAAATAATATTGCTGCAAATATTATCTCAAGTTTGTCTTGATGATTTCATATTTTTTTTATGTCTTCGGAAGAATTGAAGAATAAGATCAAAATTTAAAAGTAACTTGAGGATTATAGTCTTTTTAACATGAAAAATCTGCAAAGCACATTAAAGACTCGTTTCTGGGAATATAAAAGTAGCGTTTATGAAATTGACAGGCGAGCATTAACTTAGGAAAAAAAGTGCCTTATTTTACTGGCTTGACTTTGATAATTTGTTTTCATTTTCTGGAAAATTTAAGATTTTAGAGAGCACTAAAATTCCGCGGCAGTCTGAAAAAGATAAAATTTATTAGCGCTTTTTTAGGGAAATTTCCCCCACTACCCATTCCTTTGGAAAGTTCCTTTAAAGATTTTTAGATAATTTGGGTTTTATCCCTTTTATGATTTAGAACTTAGGCAAGAAAAAATAAGCATTCAAAAAAACTAAAGGGCGCAAACCAAGGTTACAGCGCATTTAGTGAATAATTAGATAGTACAAGATATTTTTTCCATGGGTTTTTTTAATAAAAAATAGAGATCTTAAAAGGGTAGCTTTTAAGAAATGATGCAACTAAATTTAGCTACTAGCTTATAAATACTAGCAAAGTTTTAAGATAATAAATATTTATATCTGGCTAATACTAAATTAAAAATGCGCCCCAATAAGCAATTATTCTACAAAACAAGGAATTTAAAAAAATGCAAAAAATAAAGTCTTTTAATATTCAAGAGCACCTTCTTTACACAAAAAGTATAATGACAAGATAAAAAGCTAAGTTTTAAATAAGATCGTAATAAGGTCTTCTGGGAGTTCTACAAGTATAGGAGAAAATAAGAGGGTTTTGGCCTTTAAATGTTTACTTAAAGCATCCTTAGTTAAAGGGAAAATAAAAAGGGCTCAATAAGGAGTCTTTATTTTAAAAGGATTACAGGCTTTAAGTAGAAAAGTAAGAAATTTACTTGCGCTTAACTATTTTTTTTGTTACTATGAAATAGCTTAAGGGTTTTAGCCTTTATTTGCGTATTTAACCATAGATCTGTTGACCCTTAAGTCACCTTCTCTTGTATACTTCAAATAATTCTGGACTCCCAGCCTAAAGAGCCTGGATCCTACTCTCCAGCCCCCTTAAGGAGAATATAATGCTTTGGACAAAAAACTTAGAAACAGGTGTCCCCCAGATAGATGAGCAGCACAGAGAGCTTTTTGCTCAAGCTGACAAGCTTTTGGACAGGACCCAAAAAGACAGGATACCGGCTACCCTGGAGTTCCTAAAAAACTATGTGAATAAGCACTTTACTGCTGAAGAGGGTCTCCAGAGGGCCAGCCAGTATCCCAAGGCAGCCTTCCACCACGGTCTCCACGTAGACTTTTCCAGGAAGTTCCAGAAACTCTATGACGAGTACAAGTCCGGCCAAAACCCCAAGGTTGTCTTTTCTATCAATAACATGGTCATATCTTGGTTAAAAGATCACATCATGACCCATGATAAGGAGTTTGCTAACTTTTATCTGCAGAAGACCCAAGCTAAATCCAAGCCGGCAACTGGCTTTGCTCTCCAGAACCTCTCAAAGCCTGGCCTTTTGGGTAGCCCCTCCAAAAGCAGTACCTTAGGCTCCAAGGCATCTAATTTTGGCCCTTTGAGGAGCAATGCAGTTCATGAGTCCCCCATCAAGGGAGGCAGCATCTTCGGGAACAAGTCAGGGGCTTTGGGAAAGACATCTGAGAGTGGCATCTTTAAAACAAGCGTTACCCGGCCATCTCCAATACGTATCACCTCTCCGGCTCCCAATAAGTTAGGGACTACCGCCTCTCCCACTACCAATAGGTTAGGGACTACCACCTCTCCGGCCACCAATAGGTTTGGGACTACCACCTCTCCGACCACCAATAGGTTAGGGACTACCACCTCCCCGGCCACCAATAGATTAGGGACTACCACCTCGCCCACTACCAATAGGTTTGGGACTACCACTTCCCCGGCCACCAATAGATTAGGGACTACCACTTCTCCCACCACCAATAGGTTTAGCGCCACTACCCCTAATAAGCCCAGTGGCCTGGAAACAACCGCTAAAAGCAGCTTGCAGTCAGGGATTTTTAAAAATTCTGCTGCTTCCACTCAGCCTTCCAGATTTAGGACGGGGACCCTGGGGGTTACCTCAAAACCGGCATCCAGTAGTATCTTTAAGACTAGTCAGGCTTCAACTGGCTCCAGGTTCTCATCCTCTACTGCCCAGGCCCCGCAGCCAGCAGCGAGAGGGCAAGGTGCCAGTACTGCAGTACCCAGCCTTTGGAACAAAAACTTAGAGACCGGGGTCCCCAAGATAGACGAGCAGCACATGGAGCTCTTTGTCCAGGTGGCGAAGCTGAAAGACAGTTCCCAGAAGGACAGGATACCCGCCACCCTGGAGTTTTTAAAAAACTACGTAGTCAAGCACTTTTCCATGGAAGAGGCCTTAATGAAGGTAAGCCACTACCCTAAATATGACCTCCACCACGGTCTCCATGTGGATTTCACCCAGAAATTTTCCAAGCTCTATGATGAGTTTAAGACTTCAGGGGAAAAGCTCTCTGTGGTCTTGGCCATCAACAACGTGGCAACATCCTGGCTCAAAGAGCACATCATGGTCCATGACAAAGAGTTTGCCAACTACTATATCCAGAGAAACGCAGAAGCTGGCAATATAATCAAATAAGCCAATAAAACTATGCCTATTGCACTAAAGGATTTCTTTAAGACCCAAGCCTTTCTCTTATGAGTACTGCCCCCATAGAAAGCCCCAAGACCATAATTTTGCACTCTCCCATCTCCCCAGAAGTACCCCTTTTCTCCTTTCGCTCTGGGCAAGAGCTTATTTTAGAGGGCACTTTAATAGTCGCTAGGGATCAGGCCCACAGAAGACTAGTGGAGCTTATAGATTCCGGTAAAGAGCTCCCCTTCGATCCAGTGGGGGCAGTCATATATTACATGGGACCCAGTCCCCCACCCCCCGGAAAGCTCATAGGGGCAGCTGGTCCCACCACCAGTGGCCGCATGGATGCTTTTACCATTCCTCTTTTAGAGCGGGGCGTAAAGGCCCTGTTGGGCAAAGGCAGGAGGTCACAAAAGGTCCAGGAGGCCCTACTTCAGTATGGGGCCCTTTACTTAGCTGCAGTGGGCGGGGCCGGGGCCTTCTACGGGAGCCTGGTTACCAAAAAAGAGCTTTTAGCCTGGCCTGAATTGGGTCCTGAGGCCCTTTTGAGACTGGAGGTAAAGAACTTTCCCTGCCTCATAGCCTTCGATCTCTTTGGCTCTGACCTCTATAGTCAGGGGCCTCTAGAGTGGAAGCTTTAAAAAATCTTTACCTTTTTTTTAATTCACTTTTAGCTTTCTAGCCATTTTCTTTTCTTCTTTTAGCCTGCATCTAGCTTCTTCCAGGCTCCAGCTCCTAGCTTCCAGCGCCTGGCCCCTAGCTTTCAGCTTCCCGCTCCTAGCTTCCAGCGCCTGGCTTACAGCGCCTGGCTTACAGCTCCTGGCTTTAAGCTTCCAGCCCCTAGCTTACAGCTCCTAGCTTGCAAAAAAGCTGCCTATCCGTTAGATTGAAAGCTAAGTTAGTATTTTTATTCAGGCATTTCCATGGCACTTATCAAAAACGGAACATTAGGTCCCAAGCAGCAAAAAGACAATCTTTTGGCCCTGGAGCGTCTGGCCAAGGGGCTGGGCATCAAGGTATCTACCGGAAAGCTGCTCTATGCCGGCCTCCGCCTCAAAGGCGGACAGTGCATCTTGAGAAAAGAGCCTTGGCTGGTTTTGGACCGCAGTCAGCCCTATGAGGAACAGCTAGCGCTCTACCTGGAAGCCTTAGAAGCCAAGAATATAGAAATTTCCGAGCTGCCTCTAAATATCCAAGAGATACTTTCACCCTCGTCTAGGATAGAGCCTTACCCCTAATTATTAGCTGGGGGCATTAGTCTTTTCCAGCGAAATTTTAGCTGGATTTACTTGGTCTACTGGATTTATTGGATTGAGGCACAAGCGGTAAAAGCCGCTTGCCGCAAGTACCATCCAGAGATAGGCCAGGGTGAAAACGAAGTAATCAATGATGTAAATTACTTCTACGGGCACAAAGCTTTCTAAAATAATATTTAGGATCGTCATAGGTATGAAGACCCCTATGACAATGAGGCAGGCATACCCGAACATGGAGTTAAGGTGTCGCGGCCATAAGCCCAGCTCTTTGTGGATGGCTAAGGCCTGGCGAAAAAAGCCAGGTTCGCCGGGGTAATCTACGAATCTAAAGTAGACAAAGAACTGTAAGAACAGAAAACGGCGCACCAGGGGCCACATAAAGCGGATCCACAGAAAGATGGTGAGTATTGTAAGGATTATTAAGGCCAAAAAATTACTACCTGTGAGATTATAGATAACAAGGGCCGGCAAGGTCATTAGGCTGGAGATAAAGCCTAAGACAAAGCAGTATACAAGTAGACAGATGGTAAGTAATAAGGCTTTAAAATAGCCAAAAAAAGCCGCGGTAAAATCAGTAAGGCTCGGGGCATAGCCGTCCCACATGGAAAGGGCAGCCCTGCTGCAGGAGTAAGATATTAGGGGAAGCAGCAAAAAAGGTAGGATTGCGGCTATGAGAAGGCGCCAGGAACCATATTGGTCTATGAGCTTGGAAAAGGTCTCTTGTACCTGTACTTTCTCCATGTCGGGTGCCGTGAGCATGGCATTTATAGTTTCGGAATAGGGCTCCACCAAGAGATCCGAAATATAGGATTCCGCGAACTGTAAGAGGGTTAAAAAGAGTACAAATACAAGAACCGCCTTGGGTTTCTCCCAAAGAACAGGCCACGAGTGGCGGAAGATGTCCCTAAATTCAGGGGCCTCTACTACCACCAGGTTTTCAGATGAATACCCGCCTGGATCTTCCGGAGGGGGATAATTGCCTTGATATGGTTCCATATCCAGTAAATACCTTTCTGAGCGCCAAGAGGCTTTTTTTAAGGCCCTTTAGCCCTGGTCCTTAGGATTATTTTGGCTTATTGCCTCTTCGGCAAGGGACAGGTAATTATTTAGTTCCACCATTAACTGGCGGTAGCCATTGTAGACATCTATTAAGGATTCAGTCTCTTTGTAATCCCCAATGGATAAGAGCAATACAGGAAGTCTGGCTGACAAATTAAAAAGAGAGAAGATGGAGGCAAAGGCCTTAAATTCTTCTGGAGCCAAACTTGTTGGTGAGGTATCTCGCATGATCTTGCGAAGGTCTGGTACGTAACCGGCCAGGGCCTTGGAGTCACGGAAGGCTAGATCCTGGATAGCGGCATCTTTTGGGTACTGTTTGGGAGGATTTAACTCCTTTATGATGGAGTCCCAGAGGTCTCCGTCCAGGCGAGTAACCAAGCCTAAGAGTCTTAAGTAGAGTTCAGAAAAATTTTTCATGGGGTTTCACAAAAATTATAAATTATTAATTTTTTACTACATTATACAAAGGCCATTTAAGGCAAAGATTGCCTTTCTCTCTATGACCCAAGCTAATACGCGGCTTAGCTGGTGAAGGGGGTATCATAGGAAAGAATATTTGGGTGATACATATTGTCTCTTCCAGCAAGTGAGCTAAGCTCATTTAAGCTGGCAGCTACTTGGTCAGTTAAAGCGGAAAAGTCAGTTAGTTTCCAGGCCCAATTACCTTTGGGGGTACCCGGGAAATTTATCCTGTGCTCTGAATCCAGTGCCAAAAGATCCTGGATGGTAGTTAAGGCCAAGGCTGCTGGAGAGAGCCAGGCTAGGCGCACAAGGGTTTCTGCCACATTGGAGTCAGAGACCTTGTAGCCTACTGTTTCACTTAGTACATTTTGGGATTTGGGGGTAAGTTCCTTGGAAAACCAGCCCCTGGCCGTGTCACTGTCGTGGGTGGAGGTATATACCGCATTATCCGGTTCTATCCGAAAGGGACAGTGGATGGAAAGGCCCTTGGCATCCCCCACCCCAAACTGGAGGACCCGGGTCCCGGGCATCTCATATTGCTTGCGTAAGGCCGTAACATCCGGGGTTATTATGCCCAAGTCTTCAGCTAAGATCTTGAAAGGCTTAGAGGCCCCTAGCTGATCAAAGAGTTCCGCCCCGGGTCCCGGACGCCAGGTGCCCTTGATGGCATCTTTTTCACCAGCTGCCACTGCCCAGGAGGCCAAGAAGGCACGAAAGTGATCTAAGCGTACCCAGTCGTAGTTTCCCAGATTATGGAATATACGGCTCTTCCACCAGTCATAATTGGTCTGGCGGTGACGCACCCAGTCATAGATGGGATTTCCCCAGAGCTGGCCAGTCTTGGAATAATAGTCTGGAGGGACCCCGGCCATGAGGGCCGTCTGGCCATCATGGCCCAGGCAAAAGAGATGCTGTCCAGCCCAAACGTCAGCTGAATCGTGGCTGACATAAAAGGCGGCATCCCCAATTAAGCTGATGCCCAGCTCTCTAAGGTGCTCCTTTACTCGGGCAAGGTGGCTGAAAAATAGAAACTGGCCAAACTTTATCCTCAAGATGGGGGTAGCCAGCTTGGTGCCGTATTCAGCCAAGGCGGAATTTTCCCTATATTTTAGGTTATTGGGCCAAGAGGACCATTGGGCCCCGTTAAAGTGCTCTTTGGCCACCATGAAAAAGGCATAGTCATTTAACCAGGTGCCATTGGAGTAGGCAAAATCATTGAAGTCACTCCTATCTAATAAGGAGCTGCCTAGCTTTTCAAAGGCCTTATCCACCAGGGCTCCCTTGAGTTTGATGACAGAAGGGTAGTCTATGGTTCCACTGGGTGCAATTTTTAGCCCTTTTATATCCCCAGGGGCAAGGAAACCATCCTCCACCATGAATTCAGGGCTTACCAAGAGCTCATAGCCGGCAAAGGCTGAAAACCCGGAATAGGGGGAATTCCCCAGCTCCGGTGAGGTGGGGGAGAGGGGCAGGATCTGCCAAAAGGACCCTCCACAGGCCTTAACAAAATCTCCAAACTTTAAGGCAGAAGGACCCAAGTCACCCACGCCAAAGGGCGTGGGAAGAGAAAAAATGGGAAAAAGGAGACCAGCTGCTCTCCAACCCTGGTTAAAGCGGGACATTGTCAAAGGCATCTTTATAAGTTTCTCTTGGAGGGGAAGATTTCTTTAATGTCCTTGCCTGGGGGGGCAAGGGGCCTTTAAATCACTTAACAAGATTTAGGTCCGGCTTAGGCCTTGACGTGGGCTTGTCCATTTTGGACACTTGCAGGGTCTTGGAGCCTTTGCGCCTTAGCCTATCATTTATCTGGCTTACTATTTCTGGAAATTGAATGTTTCTTATGCGTACGCCATTGATGACGAAATACAGGACACAGGCCTCCTCCCACTCGGCCAGGGTGGTGTAGTTATCTATACGTTTATGGTAGATGCCGAGAAGATCTATGAGTTCATCCTCATCCATATTTATCAGTTCCCGGGCTATAGCTTTTAGTCTTTCTTCTGTAGGAGACATGGATCACCTGCGACCTTAAAGGCAATTAAAGTAAATTCCTATTTTACAGTCTTTGGTAGCTCTTCACAAGGCAAAATTATCCTGCCCTAGATTCTTATATCCCCCCTCGATTCTAGTATCCCCCCTTGATTCTAGTATCCCCCCCCCCACCCCATGGGTGGGGGGGATAAGGATAGGGAGGGTAAAGGGTAAGAAATGGAAAGGACAGGGAGGGTTAAGGATAGGGGCGGTAAAAGGTAAGGAGAGTACAGAAAGGGGGTGGGTGGGCGGGATAGGGAATAGCTGGCGGGTAAGGGAATAGCTGGTGGGTTAGGGAAATAACTGGGCCCAAAATACAGATTTTGGGTATATTTGGTAGTTTTTGGCCGCTTATATGCCATTTATTGGAAAAACTCTGCTAGTGGCTAAAAATTGAAGTAAACTTGCAATCGGCTCTATTTGCGATATACTATTTGATGGGTTTTTAGCTAAAAAGAATGGTTATCATTAAAGTGCGCTTATTAGTTACCAAATAAGTGCCTCTTATCAAGAAAAAGCTTTCCCAGAATTTTCCTACCTTACCTCCTTTGGCTTAAATTGACGGATATTAACTGCATAATCTATAGAGGTGAATATGTCCGAGAAAAAATCGCAGAAGTTAATGACAAAAGATGAAGTTGAAGACCTTTTGACCTTGGATTACAACAATGTTACCTCAGAGGCCCTGGGGGAAGGCAAGGGTTTAGACGCTCAGGACTTAGCTGAGATGAAAAACCTTCTTAGCGCAGCCTATAAGGATATAGAATGTCGCTATAAGAAAGGCTTATTGCCATTTATGGATCTCCCTAAGGATCCGGATATCCTTAAGGCAGCTAGGAAATTGGCTGATATGGGGCGCAAGAAGTTTGAAAACGTGGTGGTTTTGGGTATAGGAGGAAGCGCCCTGGGGGCTTCTGCGGTATTTACCGCTTTAAGGCCCTTAAATCACAATAGCCTTCCAAGTGCCAAGAGGGGTTGGCCGCGTTTAATAGTTGCCGACAACGTTGACCCAGATGGTTTTGCCGCCATTTTGGATTCTGTGGAATTAAAGAGCACTTTCTTTAATGTCATCTCCAAGAGCGGGACCACGGCAGAGACCATGAGCCAGTTCATGATAATCTACGACCAGCTCCAGAGAAGTCTAGGCAAATCGTCTTTAAAAGAGCATCTTTTGGTGACCACTGACCCCAACAATGGGGTCTTAAGGCGTATAGTAGAGACCCATGACTTTTTGAATTTGCCCGTACCCACGGGGGTTGGGGGCCGCTTTTCAGTCTTGACAGCTGTGGGAATTGCGCCTCTGGCCATGGTGGGGGTAAATGTAACTGACCTTTTAAATGGCGCAGCCAAGGGCCAAGAAGACGCCCACAAGCCGGTGGCGGCCAATAAGGCCTATATCTTTGCTGGACTGAATTATCTTTTGGCTACTTTGAAAAAGCGCAGCTCCCTGGTGATGATGCCCTATGCCGATAGCCTGGCTAGGGTAGCCGACTGGTTTGGGCAGCTCTGGAACGAGTCCCTGGGAAAAGCTACGCATTTAGACGGCTCTCCTAATCCCAATACCCAGACGGCCATAAAGGCCCTGGGGGTAACGGATCAGCACAGCCAGTTGCAGATGTACATGGATGGCTCAGATGAGAAGACCATCTGCTTTTTGGGCGTGGATTCCTTTAAGCAGCAGGCGCCCATCCCTCAGATCTTTAAAGACTATGAGGAGTTGTCCTATCTGGGAGGCCACACCCTAGCAGAGCTCATAAATTTTGAGCGTCAAGGGACTGCAAGGGCCCTTTCGGAGAACGGGAGGCCTAACCTTACCTTGACCTTACCTAGGGTAACTGCCCAGAGCATTGGATATCTTATCCAGACCCTGGAAGTGGCAGCTGTGGTCTCTGGAAGTTTGTATAATATAGATCCCTTAGACCAGCCGGGCGTGGAGCTGGGTAAAAAGTTCACTTACGGACTTTTAGGCCGCACTGGCTTTGAGGACTTCAAAGAGCGCTACAAGTCCGTGGTTAGTAAGAAAAAATATATAGTGAAATCCAATCCTACCCCCAAGGGCTAAGCCCTTGGGGGTCCTAATCAAAAACCCAACAATACTTGCCCCAGCACATAAAAATCCTACCCCTTGTTTTTTATTGGGCCAAAGACTAAAAGGGTCCAACTTCTCGCTTTGAGGTTTTTCAAGGTGTCTTTTTTTCACAGGCTCAAAGGTTTTTTCTCTGCCCCCACTGGGGTTCCAGAGCAGCGCATGCAAAACGAGCCCCCTGAAAAGGATACTTTTGAAGAAATACCCCAAGATACAGAAGAGCCCGCTCTAGCCCTAGGGGTAGACCTAGGTCAGGTCCTGGGCCCAGAAGATGTGGACACGGAGCCTCAAGAGCTTACCGGGATAGAAGAAAAAGAAGCCTCCCCAGGTCCCCTGGGCAGCCAAAAAGAGGCTGTTATAACATTAACTGAGCTAGCCAATGAGGAAGCTAGTAGAAATGATTCACAGGCATTTCCCAATGGGAAGCTTGAAAGCCTCAAGGACGAAAGAGTACTTGAAAGAGAAGCCCCTATCCAAGAAGCCATTACCCAAGAAGCCATTACCCAAAAAGCCATTATTATAGACGGACCTGTCCAAGAGGCCTCTACCCAAAAAGCCCCTATCCAAGACGAACCTCATGGCTCTGACGCCCAAAAGGAGAAAGTAGAGTCCCAGGAAAGCCAAGAGCCTCCCCAAGAGGGAGATAAGCTTCAGAAAAAATCTCAAGCTAAGGCCCAGGAAAAGCCAGCTGGGGATTTTGCCTCCCCTGTTGTTACGGACCAGGAAAAACAGTTTAGATTAGTAAAGTATTTTTCTTCGGTCTCCATAGCCGTCATCTTCATAGGCTGCCTGGTATTGGCAGGCGTCATGAGCGGGCAAGCCGAAGACATCATCTATGATCGAGTGGTGGAAGACACCATCATGATCATGGACAACTTAAACTTTCAGATGTATAACCACTTTCTCTTGCCTATTTATCGGGAAAAGGGTCAAGCCAAGCTCTCAGAACCTGAAGCCTATTCCTTTTTGGATTCCGTCATCCAGAATACGGTTTACGGCTTTGATATAAGTAGGGTTGCGCTCTATGATGCCAACTACGGGAGGCTGGTGTATTCTTCGGATTCCGACACTCCGGTGGTGGTCTACAAGCTCAATGCTACATCAGGGGAACTCTTTCCTGAAAGCGACTTTGCCGAACCTTTAAGCTCTTATTTGGAGGCCGTATCTTTGGCCTTTTTACCTCCTCCAGACGACATCATGGAGCGCCTCATCACAAAGAACTACCCCAGGCTCGTGTGGAGGCAGGTGGGAAACTCTAGTGAGGATAGGGCGGCATATTTAAAGTACTTGAAGGAGCGCACTGTTATAGTGCGGGAAGACGGGAACTATCTCTTGGGCGGGTTTTTCCCCCATGGGCAGTTTTATATCCGCTGCTTTAAGGCCATGGAGGACTATTATTCCCCCAATATCTCCGGTGTCTTAGAGCTTACCAGGGACGTCACCAATGAGTACCGCCAGATAGCCACTATGCAGTACATAGCCCTGGCCATAGTGGTGGGCGTCACTATCTTTCTCTTTTTTACTCTTCGCCTGGTAGTGGCCAGGGGTGAGGCAATAATCCATCAGAAGAACGCCGAAAAGGAGGCCTTAAACGAGAGTTTAAATAAGGTGGAAAGGCTGGTGAACCTTGGGAACATGGTAGCTACAGTGTCCCATGAGATAAGAAATCCTTTGGGTATAATAAATTCTTCGGCAGATTTTCTCTCCAAAAACTTGAGAGATAACCCCAAACTGCAGCGCCTGTCAGGGGCTATTGTAGATGAGTCTGAAAGGTTAAGCCGTGTGGTAACGGACTTTTTGGATTTTGCCAGGCCCAAGGAACCTATGTTTTCCCAGGTGACAGTAGAGGATATCTTAGAAGAGATCTTTGTACTTTTGGAAGTTGATATGTCCCGTAATGGGGTGGAGCTCATAAGTGAATTAAGCAGCGACCCCACTCCCATCTTGGCTGACGGGATCTTGCTGCACCGGGCTTTTATGAATATCTTAGTAAATGCCATCCAGGCTATGCCAGATGGCGGTCTTTTGAAGGTGGCCACAAAGCTGGAGCAGAAAAAAGAGTTTTCCCAAGGGTCTTTAGGAAAGCTCAGGGTGGAGTTTACAGACACGGGCCCTGGCATCCAGCCGGAAGTCCTGGCTAATCTTTTTAAACCCTTTTATACTACAAAGACCAAGGGTACTGGCTTGGGTTTGGTCTTGGTGCGAAACATAGTCGAGAGCCACGGAGGGACCTTGGAACTATTAACCATAGAAGGTGACGACCACGGTCTTAAGGTAACCTTAATCCTTCCCCTTGCCCCAACTTTGTGGACCGACGCGGCAAAAATGGAGATAAATAAGGATAATTGGAAATTTTAGAGAAGACCGCTTTAAAAGCAAAAAGGTGCGTATCATAAAGCTACGGATAGTCTTAACATATGATACTTACGCCCTTTGGGATTAGCTTTTAAGAGGTCTTTTTAAGTCAAGGTTGTGTTGGAGAATGGAAGAAGTAATTTTAGTGGTTGATGACGAGCCCAATTATCAGCTCGTCTTAGAGACAGTGCTATCAGCAGAAGGTTACGAGGTCTTATCCGCTGGAAGCGGCAATGAGGCCTATAGGATCTTCTGCGCTCACCCGGAAACGGATCTTATCTTAACGGATATGACCATGGAAGACGGCAATGGGATAGAGCTTTTGGAAAGGGCCAAGGAACTGAGGCCCGAGGTTCCCGTTGTCATGCTCACGGCCAACGCCTCCATAGGTCTGGCGGTGCAGGCTATCAAGATGGGTGCCTATGATTACCTGGAAAAGACCTGTTCCAATGAGCATCTGGCGCGTATGGTGGCCAAAGCTTTGGAGGTCTCGCGGCTGGGAAGGCAAAATAGGGAGCTGAAAGAGGAGCTTACCAAGAGGCATAGCTTTGGTTCCCTTATAGGTAAATCCCCAGCTATGCAAAGCCTCTATCAGCTATTGGAGAAAGTGGCGCCCAGCAAGTCCAATGTGCTTATCACTGGGGAATCCGGCACTGGCAAAGAATTGGTGGCCCGGGCTATTCATTACAATAGCGCCAGGAGAGCTAACTCCTTTGTGCCAGTCAATTGTTCCGCACTCCCTGAGGCCTTGTTGGAGTCAGAGCTATTTGGCCATGAGAAGGGAGCCTTTACAGGGGCCGCATTTGCTAGGACTGGGCGCTTTGAGATGGCCCATGATGGGACCCTCTTTTTAGATGAGGTGGGTGAAATCGGCCAGAGTGCCCAGGTGAAACTCTTGCGCGCCCTTCAGGAACGTAGCATAGAAAGGGTCGGAAGTGGGGTGTCTATTCATCTGGACGTGCGTGTGGTGGCGGCAACCAATAAGGATTTACAGGGAGAGGTAAGCTGCGGAAGATTCCGGGAAGATCTCTTTTACCGCTTAAATGTCGTCCATGTCCACATTCCTCCCCTAAGGGAGCGCATGGACGATCTCTTACTATTGACGGATCATTTCTTGGACAAGCACACCCAAGGGACATCCAGAAAGGTTACCTTGGACAAGGACACTAAAAGGCTTCTCTTTGCCCACACCTGGCCGGGCAATGTGCGGGAGCTGGAAAACGTCATAGAACGCGGACTGGTTTTAACCTCCGGAGACGTCATTACACCTGATGATCTTCCCTCTGAGATAAGGAACGCTGAAAAGAGGCGCAGCCATCTTGAAAATATTGGAGGCGATACGACCTCTAAAGAAGATACAAGGGTGCAGGAAAAAACAGATTGGACAGG
>JAITII010000109.1 GCA_031279515.1 Deltaproteobacteria bacterium | reverse complement strand
CAGATGCACGATTAGAACGTTTAATACAACCGCCATTCCTTTTTTTTAGCATTACCTCATCAGGTATTGGTTGAAAATTTTTAAACAAAGTTACCATGTTTATTTGACTTCCTTTTTTGTTCAGTGGGGGAAATTGTTACCAACCATAGAAATATTATATTCATAATATATAATTTCTCAGAAGTCAAGTGTTTTTGAGCATGAGGTTAGTTGTTTTTTTAACTATACTACATATTGAAATATTATAAAAATATATAGAACATATAGTAGTAATGTTTTCCATCTTTCATTTTATCTAGATTACTTTATGGAAAAACTCCAAAAAGATATAAAGAATCTGACTTTTCACACGTTCAATCAATTAATAAAATAAATGGTGGGGAAAAAATTAAGAATTAAGGCTGAATTATGATGTTTTGGTATTTATACAATATTTAGTTCAAAATAATTTTTGAATAGATATCGGCAATTTTGTCTTAATCATTGGCTGGCTTCACAAGCAACTCTCTTTCCACTTTAAAATCTAGAAGTTTTAGTATTCATAGACTTCCTATGGTCCATCCCAATCTTATTAACAGACATCACGCAAAGTGACTAATCACTTCATAATCTATTAGTTTTGCAACGACAGACAAGGAAGTATCAACATATATTTCCGCAAGATCAGACTAAAGGTCCCTAAAAGGGTTTCATGCCTTATATATATCTGGCACGAAAGATAGAGCTTTTAAGACAAACGGGTACTGTCTGATTGATAAGTTTGCCGAAATGGATTTTATAAGCTAAATTTTTCTTACATATTGCCGGATCTATTTTTTTTGTTGTTTAGGCGGCTTATGCGCTAATGAAGTTTTGGCTCTGATTCAGGCAGTTGGGTCTTAGGCCTTGCCAGTCTCTTGTGTAGCTGCTCTTGCCTCTGACCAAGGCTAAATATCCCCTTAGGAGCCTAAAAGAGCCATCCGGGCTAATTCTCCCTCTGCCAGCTACCTTCATTTTGGATCTTAATCTCTTAATCCCCTCCTTTTAACCTTGAAATAACCCCTTGAAAAGGGCTTCTTTTTTTGATAACCTCATGGGGCTCTAGTGGTTACTGGCTAGATCCCGATATGGGCGGTTAACTCAGTGGCTAGAGTGCCGGTTTTACACGCCGGGAGTCGAAGGTTCGAATCCCTCACCGCCCACCATTACCCTTTTTCCCATGACTAGAGACGGTAAAAAGTAATAATTTAAGCTAAACCCCCAAAATCTGGGGGTTTTTTTTGACCTTTGTCTTTTAAGGAGCAGTTTGGCGCTCAATAGAAAAGTGTGGTTAGCATTGCCAGCAATGTTTTTATATTTTTAAGCTCCTCGCGCTCTTTTCTGGCTCATCAGCTAGTTTCTATTATTTTACAATTTGAGTGAAGGTTTTAGCTCTAATTGGAGCTTTTGAGTAGTAAAGGTGTAGATTTATTATACGAAAATATAATCCCAGCTGCGGAGCGAGAGATATAAGTTATGTAATAATAGTTTTTTTTGAGAATAAGAGTTTTAAATATTATTTTCTATATATTTTATATAATATAAGTCTTTAAAATTATTTTTAAAATTTTATAAAAGTTAAATATTACTATTTTATCTTAAATATATTACAATCTTTTAATTTTCACTCTATAATAATATAATTTTCATTAAGGCTTCAAGTGATTAGATTCCAAGAATTGTTTTCAATTTTTTAGTTTTTTTGGTAATATCAAAATCATACTCTTTAAATTTATCTTTAAATTTTTTTGGCTCCAAATTGCTTGTCATTTAGGATCTGGTACACATTTTGCAGATAAACCATCAGGGAACAGATTTTTTTTGCTTTCGGAGTTCTTATGTCTTCGTTTAAAGGTTCCAAGTTGAGAGGTGGTTTTACCCTTGTAGAGCTCCTTATTGTTGTAGCTATTATTGGGATATTGGCTGCCATTGCCATTCCCCAATTTGCCAAGTTCCGCAGGGGCGCCCATGATGCCGCCGCCCAGGAAGCCGCGCACGCTGTAGCCGTGGCCCAAGAAGCCTACTTTGTCTTCAATAGTACCTATACCACCAATTATGCCTCACTTGTAAATTCAGGAGGCTTGGTGGTGGACTACAATATATTATATGGACCTATCACCATCACAGTGGTGACCGATCCCCCCAGCTATACCTTTTCTGTAAACCATAAGGCAGATGCGTCTACCACCTATACCTATATGAGCGAGGGGGACGAAACGCTATTTGAATCTCCAAGCAGGGTCACAGTAAACTGTCCCACCATGCCTTAAGCCCTAGTATTTAGATATTTTGCCCAAATACCAAAAGGGCTAGCTTTTCTATACCCCCCTTTGCGGGGGTTTTTTTGTCTGAGTTTTCGCAGGTTTAGCAGAAAAAAAGAAGAAAAAAACTTGTCATGAACTAAAGTTTTTGTAAACATAAAATAAGCACAATTACAAAAAGAGTCAGTTTTGGGGAAAAACTTAATAAATAGCCCATATTTTAGGTTTTTTGGAAATATGGGCCCACACCCTACTAAGGCTAGGACTTGATAATTGGAACCGCTAGATTTATGATATCTGTAATTATTTTGCTTTTTGGGTCCTGGGGAGGCTTTTTAGTCCAGAAGACCGAATCTCTGGAAAGACCCTTTGGGGGCTGGAGTACCACGTGGAACAGCGTCGCATCTTCGCCGTGGGGGATATCCACGGCTGTAGGCAAAAACTAGACTTGCTTTTGGATAAACTGGATTGGAACCCAGAAAATGAAGAAGAGCTGGTATTCTTAGGGGACTATATAGACAGGGGGCCTGACAGTTTCGGGGTGGTGGAGACGGTACTTTCTCTCAAGCAGGAGTATCCTAGGCTAGTTACCACCTTAAAGGGAAACCATGAACAGATGTTCATAAACTTCATAACAGGTCAGGACGATATCTCCCTCCAGCAAAACGGGGTGCCCATGACCATGAGGAGCTATGACAAGAATAGCCCCTTTCCCGTATCCCATTTCCAATTCTATCTAAGTTTAGAGCGCTACTACCAGACGGAAGACTTTATCTTTGTCCACGCTGGCTTAAGGCCAGGTGTCCCCTTGGACCTCCAAACCGAGGAGGATTGTCTGTGGATCCGCAATGATTTTCTTCATAGCGAGTTCGATTTTGGTAAGACTATAGTCTTCGGACACACCCCTTTTCGGGAACCTTTTATCCTACCGGGTCGGGCTGGTTTAGATACAGGGGCAGTTTTCGGGGGGCCCTTAACCTGCATGGAAGTCTCTACGGGCCGTCTCATATGCGTATAGTTTCTTCCCATATCTGTGGCCTTTTCATAAATGAATTAAGCAAAAGGGCAGGGCTAATATTAATTTTGTCCCTCTTCGTCATAAGTTCCGAGCCTTTATTTGCCCAAGGTAGACTTTCGGGGCCGGAAAAGCTCTCTCTTTTGGCCATTGCCAGAGAGCCACTTTCATCCGCCTTTGAAAGCCGGGCCCCTAGAATCCCTGATGTGGGCCCTAGGCTCAGGGAAAATAGGCCGGTGGTGGTTTCCTTATATTTAGACGGACAGCTTGTGGCTAGATCTTGGGTCCTCGAAAGACCTGGGCCCTTGGTGGACGAGCTCATAAACCTTTCTACCACTATCTTAAGTGAACCCATGTGGGGCAGAGTCCTTACCGCAGAGGAGCACGAAAGGGTGCAGTTCGGGGTAGGCGTGCTCTCTAGGTTTACAGAGATTCCTGATGAAAAGGCCTGGCAAGAAGGCCAGGCAGTAGTGGTAATGCGAGGCTTTAAAACTGGTCTTGCCCTCCCCGGAGACCTGCCAGTCGGCACCTCGGCCTTCGATCTCTTCTCCTTTGCCTCTGAAATGGGCGGCATGCGCAAGGGAACCTGGCTACTAGATGATTCTAGCCTTTTTACCTCTCCAGCGGATGAGGTAAGGGAATAAATGTTTTTTTAGCCTAAAAGCTATTCTATCCTCTCTTTCTCCAACCCTTCCCTCTCTTCAGCTTAACGTTTTTTTAAGTCCAGGCGAAAGGAACTCACCCAAGGCAATGAGTCTTTTTTCCCAAATGGAGCCTAGGCTTTTTTATGCCGACCTCCACATCCATTCTCGCTTTTCCCTTGCCACTTCCAAGGCTTTAAATCCTTTTACTCTGGCGCAATCGGCTCAGAGAAAGGGAATAGAGCTAATAGGAACAGGAGATCTAACTCACCCAGCGTGGCTAGGTGAGTTAGAAAAAGCCCTTAGCTTAGCTCCAAATGGCTTCTATAGGTTAAAAGGCGAGGATAAGGGTACCTTCTTTGTGCCCACTGGGGAGGTGTCCTGTATCTATAAGCAGGACGGCAAGACAAGGAAGATACACCTTGTCATAGTCACCAAAGACCTCAAAAGGGCCTCCAAGATAAGCTCTAATCTGGGAGCCAGGGGCAATATTAATTCCGATGGAAGGCCTATCTTTGGGATGTCCGCCAGAGATATTACAGAGATTGTCTTGACAGCGGACCCGGACGCCATAGTCTTTCCAGCCCACGTCTGGACCCCCTGGTTTTCCCTCTTTGGTTCCATGAGCGGCTTTGACAGCTTAGAGGAATGCTTTAAAGACCTTTCCCATCACATTAAGGTTTTAGAGACCGGGCTTTCGTCGGATCCTTACATGAATAGGCTATTGTCCTCTTTGGATTCCTACGGGTTGGTGTCCTCATCAGATGCCCATAGCCCAGAAAAATTGGGACGCGAAGCTACTATATTAAATGGACCAGTAGAGATTGGCACCCTTTGGGATGCCCTTTGCGGGGGAGACTCACTTTACGGCACAGTGGAATTTTTCCCCGAAGAGGGTAAGTATCATTTAGACGGACACGCTAACTGCGGTCCGGCCTTAACCCCAAAGGAGACGAAAAAATACAAGGGCTTATGTCCGGTCTGCGGTAAGCCTTTGACCATAGGGGTCTTAAATAGAGTCATGGAGCTAAGTGACAGAAGCGTCCCTCCAGAGGAATTAATGAAACCGGACTATCATATTTTTCCTCTGATTGAGCTCCTGGGCCAGGTACTGGGAAAAAGCACTCAGACTGTGGGGGTACGCCAGGCTTACGAGAAGCTTATGACCCTTTTTCCCAGTGAATACCATCTTTTGCTTACTAGCCCCTTACAGGAGATTGAAGAAAAGGGTGGAAGCTTACTGCGCTTAGGGGTGGAGCGCATGCGCAAGGGTGAAGTAAGCACCCAGGCTGGCTATGATGGGCTTTTTGGGATAGTAGAGGCCATAGGCGAAGAAGATAGGCTTAAAGACTCTGGTGCCGGAAGGCTCATACCCTTAGGGGAGGGAAAAAAGAGGGCAGTAAGCCGGGCTCCTTTGCAAAAGGAGCCCGCCTTAGGACCTAATAAAGAAAAACCCCAGAAAAAGAGTAGAAGAGATCCCATTAGTGTTTTAAATGAAGCCCAATACGAGGCTGTCACACACCCTGGAAGCTCACTTTTAATTTTAGCTGGCCCTGGCTCAGGGAAGACCAGGGTTCTTATTACAAGGGCCCAGTGGTTTTTAGAGAAAGGAATAGTGGCACCATCCGAGCTATTACTTACCACCTTTACCCGCAAGGCGGCCGAAGAACTAGAAGAGAGGATGGTACAATTTTCCAAAGGAGTGCAAAAGGGCATAAGGGTGGGCACCTTGCATTCTTTGGCCTTTGAGATCTTAGCTCTTTGTGGGCACAGGCTAAAATTGGCTCCAAAAGAACTTTTAAAAGAGTTGGGAGAAAAGCTCTCCCAGGGTACACCCCTATCCCCAAAAAGATTTTTGACATTAATAAGCCGTTTTAAAAACCTGGTAAAAGCGCCTAATTGCGCCATAGAAGGCTTCGAGCATGCCTACAATAGATACGAGGAGCATCTTAAAGACTTAGGTCTTTTGGACTTCGATGACCTTATCATAAAGGCCAAGAAGATAGTGGAAGAGGAAAAATTATTTCCTGCCAAGGCGATACTCGCCGATGAGGCCCAGGATCTTTCACAACTCCAGTACAATTTTTTAAGTGCCCTGGCACAATCCGCCAATTTTACCGTCATAGGCGATCCTGCCCAGAGCATCTACGGGTTTCGGGGCGCCATAAGTTCCATAGAAGAGACCCTTAGGCGGGATAGACAGGACCTTGCCATCAGGAATCTGCCTTTAAATTACCGCTGCCCTGGGGTAATCTCCAGGTTAAGTGAGCTTTTCCGAGACCAAGGCGGCCCTGTCCGCCAAACCATTAAGCCTAAAGGGAAACAGGTAGTTAAAGCTATCTTGGATAGCCCGCAAGGCGAGGCCCTCTACATAGCCCGCCGCATTAAAGAGCATTTGGGTACTTTAGAGCTAGGAAAACCCGGAGTACATAAAGATGCCTTAAAGGATTTGTCCTTTGGCGATATTGCTGTCATCTTCCGCCTTAGGGTCCAGGGGGAGGAGCTCTTAAAGACCTTGGTGGAGGAGGGTATACCCTGCCAGATCTCAGGGGAAGATGAGGTTGAAGCCCAGGACGGACTGGACCTAAAGGCTGAAAAGATAAGCCTTATCACTATGCATGCTGCCAAGGGCTTAGAATTTAGATTGGTCTTTGCCACCGGTCTGGAAGACGGCCTCTTTCCCATAGAGTATAGCGAAAAAAATAGCTATTTTTTAAACGAGCAAGACCAGGCCAAGGAGGAAGAAAGACTCTTTTATGTCGCCATCACCAGGTCCAAAGAGCTTTTATACCTAACCCGAGCCCGAAGAAGAAGGCTTTACGGAAAGTTTTTAAGCGGCAAGGCCTCCCCTTTCTGGGATCGGATCCCCAAAGAACTGGTCAAAGAGGAGCGGGAGTATTTGAGCCAGACCTTAAAGCCCGAGCCCCTTTTCTAGCCATTTTTAAGCTTTAAAGTCAAATTGGGGCAGAAAAATATCCTTTATGGCAAAAATAGGGCTGGAAATTTTTTTCTCCAGCACATATAAATTAAAGTTGTGATTTCTTTCTAGCTAATCTGATACAGCAAAAATTTTATTTCATTAAAGGAATTCCATGCATATTCCTAAAGCAATTCGGCTTTTTGTGATAGTAGGCCTTTTAGCCTCTCTTTTCTGCGGGTGTTTTTTTTCTAAGCCTCTTCCAGAGCCCTTTAACGTACCAACTGATAGCCGTCTAGTCTTAGGCATGCCCTTTATCCCCGATGACTCCAATTTATGCGGGCCTGCTTCCCTAGCTGCTGTTTTGACCTATAGCGGCTACCCCACAACACTGGAAGAAGTAACCCAAGGGGTGCAACGTTGGGACATTAAGGGATCTATTGGTCCGGATTTGGTGCTCTGGGCAAGATCCAAGGGAGCTAAGGCGCGTTTTTACTCAGCGGTGCCGGAAGACCTCATAGAGTTTGTCAATAAACAGATCCCTGTCATAGTCCAGGTTGACCAAGGCGTTGGACCCATAATAAAGGGGCACTTCATGGTAGTTGTGGGTTACACCTACGATGGGGTGGTGGTGAACTCAGGGCTAGTGCAGCAGGAGATAATAGACTGGGCCACCTTTCTAACGGATTGGTATGCCATGGGTAACTTTACCGCGGTCGTTGAGCCCAAGTATGCCCAGGAAGATGAGGCTATAGCTACCAATGTAGCCACAGAAGGGCAAATAAGCGGGAGGCCCGTGGATTCCCTCATGGATTTTTCCGGGACAGAAGGGCAAGATAGTTCCAAAAAGAATCCCACGGGAGAGCTTCCACCTGTCATAAGGCCTCAAGATGAGCCCCAAGCCATGCCCGCAGTCTTGCCAGAAGACTAGAAAAGGGCCAAGGGCTTTAAAAAAAGCCTGGCATTTAGTAGCTGTCAGCCATGGAAACAAACTATTTTAGTTACTTTCTATATTGATATCAATAATGCGCATTGTGTCATTACCAAGAATATCTACCACTTTTACAGCAATTTTTTTTCTGCCAGTAACTCCTTTGTATGAGTGATAGATACTTTTTAGTTCAAGGGTTCTATCTTTTTTTGTCCTAAAAGTCTGCCATTCATTTTCAAAAATAAAGTTACCTGTCCATTTTTCAATAATTTCATCTGTGGTTGGATCTTTGACAGCTACGATTTCTCTTTTCATTTCAAAATCAAAATCGACAGCCCAGTAGTCAACCCAGTCGCTCCATTTCTTGGTAAGTATTTCAGGTTGCTTTATAATGCCACTTTTATCTTTAGTAATTTTAATAATTTTACCTTGATCTATGAATATTTTGCTGCTTCCTGGTCTTAGCTTAGATTCTATATCGCTTCTGTTGGCTTCAGAATAAAAG
Organism: Deltaproteobacteria bacterium; assembly: GCA_031279515.1. GTDB lineage: Bacteria > Desulfobacterota > Desulfarculia > Adiutricales > Adiutricaceae > JAITII01. The sequence continues at coordinate 20,792 of JAITII010000109.1, read as the reverse complement.
ATTGAATAATTTGTGAGCTCTATGGATACACTATTTTGATTGAAATGAGGGCGCACCTCAATGTATGCCACATCGTGGAAAGCAACTTGGTCTTTTTCTACAGCTCTTTTGTCAAAGACTTCAATTGGAATATATTTAGGAGAAATGGTGATTCCTATCTTTTTTGCCTCATCCAGGATATGGGGAAATAATCCCATTTCAAATTCAAATCCAAGTATGTCAACGTTTGTCACATGATACTTGCGGCACTCAAGTATAACTTCTTCAATGAATAATCCTGTAACTGGAAGATTGATTGGACCAATAACAACCATGTGTCCAGATTTTTTGCCATGAAATGTCTTAAACCCATTAATTGGCTCTGTATGATAGGCATTTAAAATCAATTGCTGAAAGGCTAATTCTTTTTCCTCTTGTTGTCTTATTTTTTCTTCTTCATGAAGATCTAGATTTATAGCCACGTAGTGCTGGCGTTCATATTTTCCTATATTCACTATTTCAAAAGCTCTAAACGTTTTACCGTCTTTCTTTAATTCACGCTGAACACCAAGTAAACGTTTCCTTGTGGTATGAATAGCAAATTTACCGATATCTGTTGCTATCCACTTTCTACCTAATTTTTCAGCCACTGATGGTGTTGTTCCAGATCCACAAAAGAAATCTGCTATAATGTCATTTTTGTTAGAAGACATTTCTATAATACGGTATAAAATTTCTGAAGGTTTCTGAGTTGGGTAATTTAATAGTTCTTTACCACGGACAACTGAGGCAGCAGGTATTGTCCAGACATCATCTTCAATTTTATAATTAACTATATCATAGATAATATTGCCAGATGAATCACGTTGGTAGCCTCGCCATTTTTGCAATTCAGGGTTCCATAGTTTGCGAGGTAATTTTATTGGTTCGTTTCTTAAAACTTTTAAAAGATTATATATTTTTTTATTTTTATTCTTTGCGTAAAAGTATATTGTGTCATGATTTTGTGGAAGCTTTTTCGTTCCTGATGGGATCTTATCGGGATAATGCCAAATTATTTCATTTATAAAATTTTGCGGGAAAAATAATTCATCTAATATTTCTCTTATATGGTTACTCACATGCCAATCACAGTGGACATATATACTGCCATCCTCAGCTAATAAATCTTTCATAAGTGACAAACGTTCGTAAATCATCGAGATAAAAGAATCAGTTCCATTTCCCCAAGTGTCTCTGTAGGCTATCTCCTCAATTATAGTTGGACTTTTAGTAAATGTTTCATCACCAATCTCAATATCCATTGTAAAGTCGGCACCAACATCAAAGGGAGGATCAATATAAATTAATTTTATACCTCCCTGTCTTTCAATTTCTTCCCTCATGGGTCCATATTTCAGGGAAGATAAAATAAGCTTGTTATCTCCCCAGATCAATTTATTGGTCCAGCCTTCTTTTTGTCTTCCTCGATTATCAACTTCAAAAAGGGGGTTAAGGGAAGTCTCTCCATTATCTCTTGGCTCATCAATTTGTTCAATTATTTGGAAAGGCAGAACTACATTACACACATTGCTATTTTTTCCATTCCAAATAAGCTCTACTTCTCTCTTGTTTTCAAAAAGTAGAAAACGATACTTTTCAGGCAGCGGTCTATCTTCTTTAAGATAGCGTTGAATTTCCTTAATTTCTAGGGGAGTTAGTCTGGACATTATTAAACCCTCTGAATTAGTCACAAAAGATGATAATCAGTTTGAAATTGACTTAAGCTTAATATTGCCTTGTTTTGTGACATTTGTCAAGCTTTTTTTAGAAAGTTCATGGTATGCCAAGAGATCTAATACCTTATTATGGAATCGCAGATTGGATCTTAAAGATCTTTATTATTGCATTAATTCATGATTTTATTAAATGTTAAGGCATTGAAATGATGCCCTTTAAGTGGGAAACAGAGGCAATTTAGCTAGCCAGACGCTTTTTAATTTGTGCTATTTTTCTCCAATTTTACCTGCATTAGCTTAGCTTACCGCTTTCTTTTTCTGCTTGCAAAGTTGCCATAAGCCAAGACGGACCATTTTTCTGCATTTTTTAGTTTCTATTTTTGGCTTTTAAGATATTATCCAAGTCAATACTAATTGAAATGCTCCCAAGGAAAATGGGAAAAATATGGCTTTATTTTTTTCGTGGACTAACCGTCCTTAGCGTGTTCACTTTCTTAAAATTTCTATTCGGTTAATATTCTGGATTATGGAATTGCAAAAAGAAATCAATGGGGTTTATTTTCCAGTGTCTTCTTATTCTTATCTCTCTATAACAGTATAAATGATTATAATAAGAGGAAGGAAGCCCGCCTGGTTACGCGGTTCTCATTTTAAAGTAATTATCTGATATAAAAGTGAAGATAAAAGGACGGCTATATCTAGATTTTAATAACGAAAGGAAGTCCGCTTGTATCCTCACTTTCTTGGAGGGGGTAGTAATCTTTCAATAGATAACTTGGTTCATTGATATTTAGATAACCTCTTCCAGGTCTTTTGCATATTCGCGTGCTCGCTAGCTATGTTTTAAAGACAAACAAGCTAAGCTATGCTTTTTGCTTTCATAGGCTTCAAATCAAAAATGCAAGCTATAAAGCTTGCATTTGCCTTGGCAGATTTTAAAATCTGCCTATGTTTTTACCTTGGCAGATTCTAGAATCTGCCTAATTAGATGTCATGCTCTTTTATCTATTTTATGCTAATTAATTCTTTTTTATTCTTATTAATATAATAAAGTTCTTTATTAGTTATAATTTATTAGAGTGTTATGCAAGTTTTTTCCCGCCTTACACTGTGGCTACTAAATTACAATGACTTTTTTTACTAGGCTAGGCCTAAAGAAGGCGATTTTGCGCGCCTGATAGAAACCAGCACAATCTATGGGGCGCCTCGCAAAAGGAGAAATCCGCCACCTTAATGCTCTAAACTAGGATTTACAATGCAAAAATCACAGCTTTAGAGAATCAAGGCAAAAAAAGGGGCTAATTTCCTTGTAACACTTCTAAAACAGCCTTTGTTAGTAAGACTTGTGTCTGGCCCATTATCTTCGCCTTTTAGTATTTCCGCTGCTCAAAATAGGGATTTCTATGACAGAGGGACCGTTTAAAGGAAATAATAGCCTCCAAAGAAATGCCAGAAAGCCAAAACTTTAATATTGGGATTTAAGACCCTGGAACAAAAAGGTGCTAAGTTTAATCCGCTTGCCATATTCCCTCCCCTTTAGTAAAGATTATTAAAAGACTTTTTTTTTCGAACAATCTCCAATAAAATGATTTATTTTATGAGAGCTAAAGCAAGTCTCTAAAGTAGAAGTTTATCGGCATTGTATGATATTACTTCCACACGAGGCGGCAATCTGCCAGATGATTGATAGCGTGCCCTCATCTGGAGGGTAACAACTAGGGTATTAGGTCTAAGCTCTTTAGAGAGCGGGTACTCTAGGTTTTCCTCGTGAACTTAAATTATGCTAAAAAGAGCCGAAATTTTCCATAAACGGATACACGGTTTGTCTAGGTCACTGCCCTTGGGGCTTTTGCTGTGGCTATTAGTATTGTGCCCAGCATGCACCATTCTCCCGAAGATACTAATCTTAGATGATCCCTTGAGCCAGGAAGAGCATCTGACCCTGGCAATGATCTATGAAAACGAGGGGAAGCTAGATCTAGCTATTAGGGAATACGAACTTGCCCCTTCCATCCCCTTTGCTGCCTATGCCCTAGGCAATGTCTATTTCCTTCAGGGCGACTATAAGAAGGCAGAGACCCAATACCGCCGGGCCATAAGGATGGACGGATTGCCTGAGGCCTATAGTAACCTCTCATTTCTCTTAGTTACCCAGGGAAAAGATCTAGAAGACGCCTATGAATACGCCCTAAAGGCCGTGGAAGAGGCCATCAAAAGGGACCTGGACGATAATTTGATTCGCAATTTCAAGGCCAACTTGAACCTGGCCGAGACCGCCCTTATCTATAGGAATAAAGGCTATGAGCATTAAGGTGCCCATTTCTAGCCAGACAACCCCAATGAGCCTTAGGTATCAAAAAATACTAAAGCATGTGCCTGTACCCCTAGCTTTTCTGATAGTCTGGTCACTATCTATATATATTGCCATCTTCCCCCACTTTTCGGTCTTTTTTGCCTTTTTCCTACTGGCTTCTGGGCTCATTCTTTCCGGTTTATCCGCCAAAAAGAGGCATTTATTAATTGCTGCTATGATCTTCTTTCTCTTCTGGTTTTCCCTCCAGAGGATCCTCTCTTTATTGGGCCAGGCCACTATGTTCTATCCTGCCGCCCTTTTTTCCTACCTCCTTTTGGGCCTGCATCTCTATCTGGTATTCTCTCCTATCCTGCTTAGCAGGGCCTTTGCGCGCTTGGCCCAGCCTATAGTGGGGAAAAAAAGGGCCAGTTATCTAATGATGGCCTTCATGGTCCTTTTCTCCGCCATCCCCTGGATCCTGGAAGATGCCCTCCAGCTAAAAAAGACCCTGCGGAGGGTAAGCCATCTTCCTTTGAAAGAGCGCCTTAGCCTCTGGGCCCGCTCTTTGGTGCGCCTCACTCTGGCACGTTCCGAGGCCCTTTCCAGGGTGCTAGCCAAGCGCCAGGAGGACCTTTTTTAAGATAAGTATTAGATTTTTGGCCCCAAGGCCTCTCTTGACGAGCCTGGCTAGGCTAAAGTATTATCAAAATTTCACTTAATAAGGCTCCCCATCATAGAGCAAGCTAAAATTCCCTCCCCAATCATCCTTTTATCTTCCCAATAGAGCCCTTTTTTTCCTACAATAGACGTATAATGCCCTTGAAGATAATTAAAGGGAAAATCTCCCACATGCCAAAGGTATTATGATTTTCCACAAATTATCCAAGTTTAAGGTTTGGAATCTATGGAACCCATGGAGCCGGTAATAGGCCTGGAGATACACGCACAACTAAATACCCGGACAAAGCTCTTCTGCTCTTGCGCTACGGATTTTGGGGCCCAACCCAATACCAATATTTGCGAGATCTGCACAGGGCAGCCAGGGGCCCTGCCGCGCATGAACAAAAGGGCCTTAGAGCTAGCTGCCAAGGCGGGTCTGGCCCTGGGGTCCCATGTGAACCAAGTATCGCTTTTTTCCCGCAAGAACTATTTCTATCCGGATCTCCCCAATGGCTTTCAGACTTCCCAATTGGATCCCCCTATTTGCCAGGGAGGGGAGCTAGCTATAACTACAGCCTCCGGTGCTCAGAAGATAGTCCATTTAAACCGCATCCATCTGGAGGACGATGCCGGCAAATGTATCCACGATGAAAAGAGGGGTATATCTTTAATAGATCTAAATAGGGCAGGAACCCCCTTGATAGAAATAGTGACCGAGCCAGAGCTCTCGGGTAGCTTTGAGGCAGTAGGTTTTTTGAAAAAACTCCACAGCCTTTTGGTGCGTCTTGGGGTCACCAAGGGACGGATGGAAGAAGGGGAGTTTCGTTGCGATGTGAATATCTCCTTAAAGCCAGTAGGCTCTGCTGTGCTGGGGGTCAGGGGAGAGATCAAGAATTTAAACTCATTTAAATTTGTGGGTCAGGCCATAGATTACGAGATCCAAAGGCAGACCGCGCTCTACGAGCGCGGCCAGAAGGTCTTGCAGGAGACCTTGCACTTTGATTCCGCTAAGGGCCAGACCCGTAGCTTGAGGTCTAAGGAAGAGGCCCATGACTACCGCTATTTTCCTCAGCCGGATCTTCCCCCGGTCCAGGTTTCAGATGAGCTTTTGGAAAGGCTTAAGGGGGAACTTCCAGATCCCCCTGAAAAGATTTTGGATCGCTTAGTGTCCTTGGGCCTGCGCCCAGAAAACGGGCGGCTTCTTTTGGAAAGGACCGATGCTGTAGAATATTTTGACCGGGCTTTGGGCTTTTACAATGAGCCAGTCAAGGTCTTTTCCGTCATGGAAGAATTTTTTCTTCCGGCCTGTCACAAAGAAAATATTGGTCCCTTTGAATCCCTTTTTGGTCCAGAGAAACTGGCCTCTCTGGCGAAATTAATGGCTGACGGCATCTTGGGAAGAAGGAAGGTCCAGGAACTTTTCAGTGACTTTTTTACCAAAGGCTTAGATCCCCAAAAGGAACTAGCTGGGCATGCCCAGATAAAAGACGATGGGGAGCTCATGGGCATAATAAAGGAAGTGGTATCCTCCCATCCCAAAGAGTCAGAAAAGTACAAAAAGGGTGAGAAAAAGATCCTCTCCTTTCTGGTGGGCCTTGTCATGAAGCAAAGTCAAGGCAGGGCTGAGCCCAAAAAGGCAAGCGAGCTTTTAAAGGATTATTTAACCGGCAAAGCTTAAAAAGGACGAAGATAAAAAATATGAAGGTTGACGAAAAAACTGCGGAAGCCATCTCTTCTTTAGCCAGGCTCAATTTGACGGAGCTTGATTCCCAAGGGAACCGGCAAGACGTAGAAAAGCTGGTGGAAGAGTTTAACAAAATAGTTGGATACATGGATATCCTCTCGGAAGTGGATACCACAGGCGTAGAGCCCCTGTATTCTCCTATGCTCTGTCCCCAGAGCCCCAGGGAAGATATCCCTAGCCCACCGGACGAAGAGCGCTTTTTATGGATCCTAGATGACGCCCCGGAGACCTTCGGGCGCTTTTTTAAAGTACCCAAAGTCCTATGAAAAACCTTAACGAACTATCTTTGCTTCAGGCTAGAGAGGGCCTTTTAGCTAAAAGCTTTACAGCCTCAGAGCTACTGGAGGCCACTTTTAAGCGCATGGACCAGGTGGAGCCTTTAATATCGTCCTGCATTACTATTTTAAGAGAAAAGGCCTTTAGTACTGCAGCAGAGCTGGATAAATTAGGCCCCGATCCAGCCAAAGGTCTCTGGGGAATACCAGTAACAGTAAAGGATGTCTTTTTGACCAAGGGCGCTCCCACCACAGCCGGTTCCAAGATCTTACAAAACTATTTTCCCGGCTTTGAAGCGACTGTAGTTACTAGGCTTAAAGCCCAGGGGGCAGTAATAGTTGCTAAGACCAATTTGGATGAGTTTGCCATGGGGTCTTCCACCGAGTTTTCCGCCTATAAGGTAACTCGTAATCCCTGGAATCTGGAAAGAGTCCCAGGGGGATCCTCCGGAGGTGCGGCAGCGGGGATAAGCGCCATGGAGGTTGCCGGGGCCTTTGGTACAGATACCGGAGGTTCCATTAGGCAGCCTGCGGCACTCTGCGGCTGCGTAGGCCTTAAACCCACTTACGGTAGGGTTTCTCGTTACGGCATTGTGGCCTATGGGTCCTCTCTGGATCAAGCGGGACCCTTAGCCAGAAGCGTCAAAGATTGCGGAGCGCTCCTAGCCGCAGTGGCTGGTCCCGATGGCAAGGATTCAACTAGTAGCCAGATCCCTTTAGAAGATTATCTTAACCTTAGCCCTCCGGATCCCAAAAAGATTACCTTGGCTCTTCCAAGAGAGCTCTGGGAAGGAAAATTTGACCCTAGCGTTAAAGAGGTCTTAGATAGTGCCCTCCAAAAGATAGAAGAGGCAGGGATAGGCTTAAAAAAGATCAATATGAAACACCTCCCCTACAGTGTGGCTACCTACTATATCTTAGCTGCAGCTGAGGCCTCCACTAATCTGGCCCGCTACGATGGCGTGCGCTACGGGGTACGGGACCCCGGGGACGGGGACCTTCTATCCCTGTATAAAAGTTCCAGGACCCATGGCTTTGGAAAGGAAACTAGAAGGCGGATCCTTTTGGGTACTTTTGCACTTTCCAGCGGCTACTACGACGCCTATTACAAGAAGGCTGCGCAGGTAAGAAGGCTGATAGGGGAAGATTTTAATGAGGCTTTGGGCCAGGCGGACTTTATCTTAGCTCCGGTTTCCTCCATTAGCGCCTGGCCCTTTGGCTCCTTTACCGAAGACCCCTTGACCCAGTACCAGCTGGATATCATGACCCTCCCCTTGAACCTCTATGGCGGAGCCGGCCTTAGCCTGCCAGCCGGCTTAGGGGGAGACGGGCTCCCTGTTGGTATCCAAGTGACTTCCAGGCCCTTTAAGGAAAAGTCTTTACTGGAGATGGGCACCTTGCTTGAAGAGATCTTCCCCTCCCTGCCCCATCCCCCAATTTGATACAAAGGTACAAAATAAAGTTCCTGGGTATTATTAAAGCGTTATTTCTTTCTCCCTGGGAAAGGCAATGCTGGGACCGATTAAAAGGAATAGGAAGAAAAAAATTTTAAAATTTTTTTGCCCGGGTGCATATTTTCTCTTGCATTGGCGGTAATTTTATTATATAAAAAATGTCACTTAACTAAGACTCTTACCAAGCTGCCCCCAAAAGGGTATGATTGTGGCTAAGGGTAAGTTATCTTGATTAGCCTTTTAGAGTTCCGAGAGCCAATAATCTGCATAGTTGACCTTGGTCGCCCCACGGAGCTTAGTCTCCAATGGAGTTGTACTATTTTATACCCAGAAGGTCGAAAGCCATTATGTTGAGACAGGGTCTCCTGTTTTACCCCATCTCACTCCGTCTGCCTTGTTAGTCCAAACGTGTCTTGGCCTATTGGCCCAGGGGATAATCTTGCGCCATACTAAAGATTTTCTCTTGGAGCTGGAGGTCTTTCTTTATCTTTTAAGCTCTCTTCTATAAGTGGGTTCCCTTGGCTAACCGCTTTTCTAGAGTAACATCTTGGAAATGCTAAACGCCATGAATACCTAAGTTATGCCGTAATCTTAGGTAATTCCCAGGTACCCCAATTCCTGCCCTTATGGAATGCTGCGTCCTCAAAGAGGAGTTCTTTTTTGCCAAAGGCCTTCCTAAGTTCAAGCCTACACTAAATTGGGCTTGTTTGGTGCAGCACCTAATCTTTAATAAATAGCCAAGAGCTCCCACTCACTTAATATTTTAAGTGAAGACTAAGGGGGCCTTTGCGATCACTAATCCAGTATTGAATATACTTATCACGCTAAATTATTAAACTTGGTTTTTTCCCTTGTGGTATTTTAACTACCCTTCTATGGGTTATTTCTCACACCTCAACAAAGACTTGCATCTTTAGTTGACATGGGGCGAATTTTGCCTCCTTAATACAACTGACAGGTGAAAAGAGGAGTTTTTTTTCTCATGACCAAATCAGAATTGGTAGCCCAAGTCTCAGATGACACTGGAATGAGTAAGTCCCAGGTCCAAAAAGTTCTAGAGAGCATCATTGAAACCACTATCAAGACCTTGAAAAAGGACCCTAGATTCCCCATTTTTGGGCTCGGGGTCTTCCAGGTCGTAAAGAGGCCCAAGAGAAAGGGGCGTAATCCCCGTACGGGCCAACCTCTTATCGTAAAGGCCCACAAGGCGGTAAAATTCAAGGCCGCCAAGAAGTTGAAGGAGGCAGTCAACAGCGTTAAGTAATTGCTTGACTATTATTCTCAATTTTTATGTGAGGTGTTTACACCAAACCAAAAAGGCGTCTTCAGGGCGCCTTTTTTTGGCACCTTTTGCCAAAGCCAGAACCTAAGCCTAAGCTACAGCTAGAGCCCTAGGGCTTAGTGTCTACCTGCCACTAAAGTGATTATTCCCTACCGGACGGTAGGCCGGTAGCCGGGTGCTAGGTTAAGCTATTTGTTAGCTATTTATCTCTTTTAGGAAATCTATGGCAAAGCGGTCTGTCATGCCTGAGATAAAGTCGCAGGCTGCCTGGGACCTACTTGAGGCCAGCTGGCTTAAGGGTAGTTTTCCGTAGAGCTCAGAGGAGTCCATGATGGCCAGGTAAATCTCTTTTATGACCTGGGCCCCCTTTTCCATATCTTCTAAAATGGCTTTATTGCGGTAGACCTTTTCATTCAGGAAGGCCCTTAGGTATTCCATGTGCTCGTCCATGAGGGGGGAAAAGGCAAGTTTTAGGGTGTTATCTTGGGGACTACTATTGGCCAGGAGATCGGTTACCATGGCGTTTTCCCTGGACTGGGGGGTCTCGCCGAATATCTTTAAGACCTTAATGGGTATGTCTTTCTGGCTTAAGATCCCTGCCTCCAGGGCATCGTCCATGTCATGTGCCAGATAGGCAATGATATCTGAGATCCGTACCACTAGCCCTTCTAAGCTAATGGGGAGGTCTTTGGCCTTGGGTAGGACAGGACCTAAGCCTTTGGAATGCTTCAAGATGCCGTCCCGGCACTCTAAGGTGAGGTTTAGTCCTTTACCTCCGTCGGCCAAGGTATCCACCACCCTGAGGCTTTGAGCCTGATGGGAAAAACCCTCTTGTGCCAGAGAGTTCAGCATCCTTTCCCCACAGTGCCCAAAGGGTGTGTGCCCTAAGTCGTGCCCCATGGCTATGGCATCGGCTAAGTCCTCGTTTAAATTAAAGAGCCGGCACAGGGTCCTTCCAATCTGGGAAACCTCTAAGGTGTGGGTAAGGCGGGTGCGGCGGTGGTCCCCTCTCATGGCGGAAAGGGCCTGGGTCTTATGGGCTAGTCTTCTGTAAGAACGGCTGCGGACTATGCGGTAGAGGTCTTCTTGGTAGGCAGAGCGGAGGGTAGATCCCTCTTCGAGGCGCAAACGGGAAGCGAAGCGGCTTTTGGCGGCATAGGGGGCAAGGCTCTTCTCCTCCCTTGTAATGAAGGTCAAAAGGGCTTTGTCCGGCAAAAAAGGCATTTTGCTTTCTTCAATAGGCTAAGACTTCGGTTATCTTCTGCTTGAGCTCGGAGAGATCGAAACTTTTGACCACATAGTGATCTGCGGCGATGGATTTCATATCGTCCTTGAAGGTGTCATAGGCAGAGCACAGGATGACAGGCAGGTCGTAATACTTGTTGCGGATATCCTGCAAGAGGTCTAGACCATTATAATCCACCATCTTGATGTCCAAAATAACCACGTCAGGCTTCTCTTTCTCAATGAGTTCTAAAAGTCCGTCGCCATTTTCAGCGGTAATGACATCGTATCCGTCCTCCCCTAGCTCCTCGGCATACAGCATGCGGATATGGTTTTCGTCATCCACCACGAGAATCTTGCGTTTTTCCATTTCATCCTCCAAAAGTGACATTAAAATAAGACGCTTCCCTAGACAGTAAAAAGGGGCTTATCAGAAGAGCCGCAATTAGCATCTTTTTTGACATTATACCTTAAGGGCTTTTAAAGCGCCAGATCCTAGCCCCCCCAAGGCAAGTTGTGTCTTGGGGGGTATAACTTAAGCTTTAGCTAGGGAAAAGCTGCGCCCCAGCGGCCAGGGGGCTTAGCTGGCTATGAAACCTAAGGGCCAATTAAGGGCCACCTAAGGCCTCTTCTAAAATAGCCCTCTGCTGGGTAAAATCAGGGGCCTGGGTGAGGCGCCGACGGTAGTCAGCGGCCCCAGGGAGATCCCTTATGTACCAGACCAGTACCTGGCGCAGCAAAAAGAGGGCCCTGGGACCTATTTCCTCTTCTAAAAGCCTGGCATGGAGGGAGGCGATGTCAAAGATAAGTTCCTTAGTTGGGGTAAAGGGGTCTCTGCCTTCCAAAAGGTCCATGGCTTGGGTAAAGAGCCAGGGCCGGCCTCTGGTGGCCCTTCCCAGCATGACAGCTGCGCAGCCTGAGCTTTTGAGCCTATAGATGGCGCCTTCTTTAGTTACTATATCCCCTGAGCCTATAACGGGTATGGGTAATTTAGAGGACAGCTCTGCTACAAGGTGCCAGTCGGCTTCCCCGCAAAAGCCCTGGGAGGCGTAGCGGCCGTGGAGGATAATGGCCTTGGCCCCGGCATCTGCTAAGCTGGGGGCCAGGGTCAAGATTATTGGGTTAGTACCTGGATGGGGAGGGTAGAGCCCAGGTCGCAGTTTTACAGTGACAGGTACTTTAGAGCACTTACAAACAGTTTCTACTATTTTTATCGCTAGATTAGGGTCCCTTAAGAGAGCGGCCCCATGGCCGCTCTTCATGACCTTTTTGGCAGGGCACGCGAAGTTAATATCAATGAGGTCGGATAAGCCCTCGTAGCTTATGATCCTGGCAGCCTCGCCCATGGTCTTGGGGTCTTTGCCAAACAGCTGAGCTCCAAAGGGGATAGGGGGCGATTGGGGTATATTTCTTAATAACCTTAAAGTGTTTTTTCCCCTATGGGCCAGCGCTATGGCGCTGGCCATCTCGCTAAAAGTCAGTGAGGCCCCGAATTTTTGGGCCAAATAGCGGTAGGGCCAGTTGGTAAGTCCAGCCATGGGGGCCAGGACAAAGGGGGACTTAAGGCTTATGTCACCTATTTGGACGCTTCGATAGTTAGTTGGAGCTTTAGAGCCAGGAGCGGAGCTAATCATTTATGGGAGCTTTGGCTTTGGGAAAGATAAACCGCCGTAAAGGTCATGAAGTTTCCGTAAGAGCGTAATGGATAGTGAGACTGTGATCTATAGAAAGGTCCAAAGGCAGGGTTTTAAAGATGACCCTCCCATTGCCAAGGGAAAAATAAGAGCTGGAGCTGGAATTAAAGTCTTCCATGCGGTTTACCCGCATCTGCTCGCCCCCGTCTAAGGTGACTGTCATGACATTGCCTATCCCCAAAAATTCCAGGTAAAAGGGACGGGTGGTGGGTGCGCTGGGAAAGGTCCCCTCTCTGGCTCTGATGGTAAAGATAATAGTCCCTGATTGCGGGCTGGGATTTACAACAAAGACGGTCTTGACGAATTCAGGGTTATTGCTTTGGTGGCGCAAAGAGGTCCCGTCATCCTCGTAGAGGGTGAAGCGGGATGGTTCTGAGCCGGCAAAGACTTTGATATTCAGTCTGCCAGGGAAGCTGGTTGGGGTATCCCAGGTGGGGATGATGGCGCCTTCCCTTAAAAATAACCCGGGCACGGAATAGCCCTGATATTTGGAGTCCACCTCCACTGTTGCGCCTGTGGAATCCACAGTCTGATTGGAGAAATAGTTGTACCACTTGCCTTTGGGCAGATACACATTGGCTATATGCTCAGTTGTAAAGCTGGAGGGCCCCGAGGTGCCCACTAAGATGCTGGGCCCTAACATATGTTCCCCTAAGGAAATGCGGGCATTTTGGTCTTCCTGGAAATAATAGGAAAGATGCGCTACAAGTGGGTCCCCGTTTTCAGCGGCCATATTAGCCAGGGAATAATAATAGGGTTCTAAGATATATTTAAGGTGGAGAAGTTGGGCCAACCAAGGCTGGCCGGAAAAGTTATCTGGAAAGATAAAGGGAAGATTCAATAAGACGTTTCTAGCAGCCCAGAGCTCATAGATATCGTTATTTATGTCCCAGGCATAGATATTTAAAGAGGGCACGAGGTCCGTGGTGTAGTAATCTACCCCAGCTAGACCTACATGGGCGCGCACTTGGCTTTCAGTGCTCTGGAAAAAAATGGAGGGCTCGGTGGTGATAAGGCCCGCTCCAAAGCGAGAGAGCCCCGCTATTCCAGCCCGCGTCATGAGAAATCTTCTTTTAGATTCCAAGAAAAATTGCCTGGAGGTGCTATTGGCCTTGAAGATGCTCTCCAGCCACTTGAGGCTAAAGGGATTGGCCCAGGCATAGTGGGAATGGGAGGCAGGTACCCCTTGGGAATTATGTGCCTCAGAAGTGTCAAAACCTATAGAAAGGCTGGGGCCTGTTAGATCGCCTCCCTGTGGGCTGCCGCCTCGGTACCAGGCCAGGGAACTATAGGACTCGGGTTCTCCGCCGGTCAAGTGAAAGAACTGGGCCCCGGACTGGAAGAAGGTCGAACGGTAGGCGCTGTGCCAGTAAGCTGAAGCTGCGTCATTGGTATAGTCCACCAGTGCCGCATAGTATTGCCCAGGGGCATAGTCCTCAGTTTTGGGTTTATCGCCAGTATACAGGAGAATAATGGGACCTCCCTCGGAATTGGTGTTTCGCACCAGATAATCCTGGTCGGCCATTTTCTGGTAATTATCAGAGTTATAGGATATATAAGGTGACTCTTTGGTCATGAGCAGGGCGCCATAGCTTGACGCATCAGTTATGAGCTGGGGAGTTACCTCGGTTTTAAAGATAAAGCCTAAGTTGGGGATATCAGGCATTAGCCTTTTATTGAGCTGCACCAGGTTTTGCAGCCTTAAGGCAGGGGGATTATTGGGATCTCCTGTGGGATCCTCTAAGTTTTCAGCCACCCAAGGATAGAAGATGCCGCGGGGCGGCATGGGAGGTTTTCCCACCAGTTCCATATATTGGCGGCGGATAGCAGGAAGATCCTCCCCGGTTATGACAAAAAAACCTATGGAACCCGAGGGATTTAAAGGCCCGGCCACGCTTACGGTCCAGGGGAAGGCGGAAAAGTCCCACATTAAAGGTCTTGTCTCATTGACGAAGAGGGCCGCACTGTCCTTTTCATCTCCCAGGGCATAGCAAATGGGTGCCTGGAAAAAGCTTAAAGGGCCCTGGTCCGTATCCATGATGCGAGCGCCATTGGGGCCTCCTGGCATGAAGACTTCGCCCATCCAGTTCATCATGGTGTCATTTATCTTGAAGTTGGCGCCCAAACCCAAGATGGTTTTGTACTGTTCCCCGTAAAATGTGATGCCAGCTAATCTTTTTTCAGGATCAAAAGGAGAGATAGTAAAGATTATATTAAGGGGCTCTCCTTCCGGCGTAATATTTAAAACAGGCCTACCGCCTACGTCTCCAACGGGGAACGCAGTGGTAGGCGTATCTACTATAAAACGCTCTGGATCTTTAATCATCAGGGAGTTGACCAGGGCGATAGAGGGATCGAAAGGTTCCTCACTAATCTGGAAGTACCAGAGATTGGGTCCCAATTTTTCTTGCGTAAGGTAGTAGCTGCCAAAGGCGTTTTGCACGCTCTTGGCCCAAAGCGAATGTGGAAAATGGGCCAAGATGGCTAAAACGAGAACCACGATGAGAAAAAGCTTCATTCTCATGAAAGAATTTACCTTAAAAAGGCAAGCTGCTTTTAGAACTCGTAGTCCAATCCCATAGGCCCTTGGGCGTTGGGGTCCAGGGTCTCAAAGGACTGAAAGAGCTCAGTGAGGTCAATGATAGAGTTGGCTGAGGTCTTGAGCTCTGAGGAAAGGGTCTGGGGAACGGAGGCCACTTCCACCTTGATGCCCTCTCTCCTGATTGTGAGCGCCAAGTGGGCGAAATCCGCATCTCCTGTTACCAGGATAACCACGTCGGGCTTGATGCGCAGGGACAGGTCAATGGCGTCTATAGCCATGATGACGTCCACATTGGCCTTGAACCAGTTGGGCCTGGGCTGTCCGTTTTTTTCGTAGACCAGAAAGCCCTGGCTTTTTAGCCAGTGGACGTAGTGCCTTTTGGACTCCCTCTTTTCCATCCACTCTGGGAGGGCAGGGGGAAGCCCGACATACACCACCATTTCCACCAAGTCGCGGGGGCTGTCGCCATGGTTCTTTAAGTAGTCACGGAATTTTAGCCAATCGAAGTTCTTGTTAAAGTTTTTGGATGCGGCCCTTGTGACGTTGGCTTCGTCGACAAAGACCAAAAGTCTTGAATTATGCATATATTTTTTCACTTTCTTGCCTCGGGGGCCACAAAATGCTCCAGTGGCTGTTATAATTTTAAATCAAAGTTTAAATTAATTCAATATCTGAGTAAAAAATTAAAAATATTGAACTATTTAAAGTTATCAAACCCATTAGATAGTAAAGTTAAGAAGAATTTTAAAGTTTAATGCTAATGTAAGCTTTTTTGCTATTAAAATCAAGAGAGCTAAAATCTGCGATTGTACTCTTTTACAATGCGAGAAATTTCCCGTTTGGAATCAGCTTCTTTCATTGCCTGGCGCTTATCATGGGTCTTTTTACCCTTAGCTAAAGCTAATTCGACTTTTACCTTGCCGTTTTTAAAATACATACTTAGTGGAATGAGACTTCGCCCTTTTTCCTGGGTTTTGCCCACAAGACGTTTTAATTCCTTAGAATGAAGTAGGAGCTTTCTTTTCCGTAAAGGGTCATGATTCCCATAAAAAGTGGAAGCGTAAGGACTGATGTGGGCGCCTATGAGCCAAGCTTCGCCACCGGATATCTTGGCATAGCTATCCAAAAGATTGGCTTTTCCCATTCTGAGGCTTTTGACCTCTGTGCCCACGAGTACCAAACCGGCTTCTAGCCTATCTTCGAGCTCGTACTCGAAGGCGGCCTTTTTGTTTCGGCATATAGCCTTAAAATTTTCTTTTTCTTTGAGTGCCATGGGCTTACACCGGATTGGAGTTCATGCTAGATGTATATATTTCCCCTAAAAGAAGGTCTTTGGGGAAAAATGCCAACGCCCCAAAATTACCAAATTTCTAAGGCGCTTCATTAAAAAATATTTTACTTCAACGGCGCTTTTTTGGCAAGAAAATTGAATAGTTAGCTGCGGGGGGGTCTTTTGGGGAAATAAAGGGAAATAGATTGTTAGTAAGGCTAAATGGGGAGATTCTAACTACTACTAATTATGGGGATAACACAGAAAAGCGCAGAATTATTGGCATATAAAAGATTATAATGGTAAAAACCTTATAAAATTAGATAAAAACAAGGGCCAGACTATATAAAGTGGAAAAAAATAATTATGCTACTAAATATTGTGGCAAACCCTTGTGCACTTGATTTTTCAAAGCTTTTAAGCTTTATGCACTAGAAAGGAAAAATATTCTATCATGTAAAAATTTTTAGCTATAGAAGAATGATAGATTATTATACATAAAAAAGAGAAATAAATATAAATATAAATAAATAGTAAAAATTTAGTAATTAATATGATAATATAAGTTAAAAATACTAATAAAATTTCTTCTTCTGAGGAAAAAGAGGCAGAAATAAGAATTTTAGGCTAAGGGGTTTTTAGAAAAGTGCTGCCTAAAGTATCGTCTTTATTCAGCCGTTCTTTCAAAGGCGCTAAAGCCCTCTTTTCGAAGAGCTATGGGCGCAGCTAGGAAGAAGTCTTAAGATGCTTTTTTTGCCTTGGTGCTGGGTTCTTTATAAGCAGCAAAAAGGCGCTAGCTTTAGCTTTAAGCCTAGGCCTAAAAGGCTTGTTTCGAAAAGGTTAAGGGCCTTGTCAGAGGGATTTTAGGCGAGAATTGCGGAAAAAAAAGCTCCTTTTATTCTACTGGTTTAAAGGCCGCACTTAGCTTTAGGCTTTTTGTAAGCTTCCCTATGGTTTCAAGCCTCAAGGGGGGTAAAAAAGTGCCATCCTAATAGTTGATAAGTGGAAAATCTAGATTCTAGAAGGTTTTGGCACAAAAATTGTCTAAAAAAGTCTTTACATAGCGCCTTTTTAGCCCCAAGAGTAGGGCCCAATCTTTTTCAATTGGATTAAAGCTGTAAGGACGACTCATTTAAGATAGCTAACTCATAAAAAACTCTAAAAAAAAACTTTACTAAATATGAAACCTTTGTACTGTCACATTTTAAAATGTAGAATCAAGGAAAATTAAGAGCCGATTAAGGGGAACTTAATTTGGCCCACTTAGTGATTTCTAAGATAAAGGGACCATCTTTCTTAATAGGATAAAGGGGGGTCCAGAAACGGCCTTTATTTTAGGGTGAAAAAAAGGAAGGGATGGGGTAAAATAGTTCCCCGCCCCAAAGAAAAGCCCTCTTTGAGGCTAGTATGGGGATGTAGCTCAGTTGGGAGAGCGCGGCGTTCGCAATGCCGAGGCCAGGGGTTCGAACCCCCTCATCTCCACCATTACATAATCCTTAATTATCAAGTAGAGGTCGAAATCCCTGTAAAATCAAGGGTTTCGGCCTTTTTTTTCAAGAGGGGAGCATAAAAAATCATTGGCATCCATCTTTTTAAGGGTTTATTAGAGGGTATTCAGACCAAGAGAGGAAATGTAGGCTACTCCGGCTGGTTTAAAATCAAGGAGGTGTGATTTGAAATTCTTGGGATATTTTTACGTTGATTTTTAAAAATTACCTTCGATTCCACTAAAAATTAGCCAATATAAACTTTTTGAAGCCAAGTGCTGTCTTTTCTCTAAGATTAATCCTGCCAGAACACAATAGAAATGTCCTATAAGGACAGTAAAAAGGCTAATAAACGAGCAAGGGAACTTATTGTATAACTTATTGATTCTGTTAAGTTTTGTATAAGCGCGCATTAAAAATGTCCAATTTGACCACTTAAGCGCATATTAGAAATGTCCTATCTTTTAAAAGAGCACAATAGAAATGTCCTATCGATAACCACTTAAGCGCGCATTAGAAATGTCCTACAAGGACAGTAAAAAGGTTAATGAACGAGCATGGGAACTTATTTTATAACTTATTGATTTTATTAAGTTTTTTTATAAGCGAAAATTAAAAATGTCCTATTTGGCTACTTAAGCGCATAATAAAATTGTCCTATCTTTTATAAGAGCACAATAGAAATGTCCTATAATGGCTCCCCTAAACTCCAATATTTTTTTGAATGGAGCCAAATATGGCCAAAGATAAACCTGTTAGACTCTCTAAGATCTAAAAAAGGCCAAGGGCAGAGCTGGACTCAACAAAGCTGCATCCACAACACTATCACATAAAAATAAGAGGCAAGTATGCTTGGAATCTATGAGGTAGAGAATAAGATGGAGGTCCCCAAAAAGACAATGTGCCAAAAGCGTTGCTTTACCTGAGGATCGGCAAGCTTGCCTTCCACAAGATAACAGACGACGGCAAGGAAAGGCACTGGAGTTTTCTAGAACAAGTACTTCCACATGGGCCCCAAGCTCGTATCAGACCTTTTGCAGAACGGAAAGGGATAAGCTTCTGATCCCTATGAGTACTTTATGCGCATGTACGCGAGAAATGCGGTAAATCAGAAGGTGAATTCTATACTCCGCAAGAAGTGTCAGAGCTTCTGACAAGACTAACTCTAGTTGGCAAGAGTAAAGTCAACAAGCTATATGATCCAGCATGTGATTGAGGAGTTATGTTCGTAAATCAGCAAAAATATTAGGACAATAAAAATCAAGGCACTGAGGCAAACGAGTAGCCAACAGTTTAGGTAAATTTGAATGTAATAGCTTAAATATACTGAGAGTTACCTCCCTTAGAAAAAAGTAAAATTAGACGATAGTTTGGGTGATTGAGATCAAATAGGTAAGGTCCAGGGTAAAAAATCTATTTTTGATTGAAAACTAAAGCTCTTTAGAATAAAAGGTGCAGAAATTATTTGTTTTTGAAATTTGACGGGTCGCTTAACCTTGTTTGCACTAAAATTCCTGTGTCTGGTGATGACTTTTAACGTCACAATCATAATTATGCTTGACAAATGTTGTAGTTGGGTTAAAAAAGTATATAGTTTTTGAATTTTATTATTTTTTCCTGTGCTAGTACATGAATCGTAATTTCAAGAAAAGGGTATTTTTTGCAAAGAAAATGCAAACATGTATAATAACTTATATTTGTAATAACGCGACAAATGCGCGTTTATGGTTAATAATTTAATGATAGCAAAATATTTAACGGTTTCGCTGAGATTGAAGCTTTGTTAATGGCACAAAAAATACATTATTTAATAATTTATCCCCTCATTATTTAGAAAAGAATCTTTGGGAAGCAGCAGATAAAGTGCTCAAAAATATTGATGCAGCTGAATATAAACATGTTGTATTATGACTAATTTTTTTGAAGTATATATCAGATTCATTTGAGGATCATTTCACAAGGCTCAAATCAAATGAAGGTGAATACAAAGGCGTTAATCCAGAAGATCCTTATGAATATAAAGCGGTTTATATTTTCTTTGTCCCAACCAAAGCAAGATGGAACTTGATACAGAGTTCTGCCACAAAGCCAAATTTTGGTAAAATCGCTGATGATGCAATGAATACCATTGAAAACAGGAATCCTTCATTAAAAGGAGTTTTACCCAAAGTCTACGCTAAACAAAACCTTGATCCAACAAGTTTAGGCGGGTTAATAGACCTCATTAGCAACATTTCCATGGCGAATGCCATAGACCGGAGTGCTGGTGTTCTAGGCCATGGATTTGAGTCCTTTTTGGGTGAATTTGCATTAGGGGAAGGAAAAAAAGTAGGACAATTCTACACGCCTATGTGCATCATAGAGCTTTTTGTTGAAATGCTGGAACCTACAAAGGAAAGGTTTTAGACCCTTGTTGCGGTTCTGGTGGTATGTTTGTGCAACGTGAAAAATTTGTTAAAGAACATCAATGCCTTGTCAACTATATTAGCATCTATGGACAAGAGAGTAACCTAACAACATGGCGCCAAGCCAAAATTAATTTGGCTATTCGCGGTATAGACAGCTCCCAAGTTGTCTGGAACTACGAAGGTTCATTTTTAAACGATGCTCACAAAGACTTAAAGGCAGATTATATTATCGCCAATCCACCTTTCAATGATAGCGATTGGAGTGGTGATCAGCTAAGAAAAGATGTTCGCAGGAAATTTTGTTTACCTCCAGTAGGTAACGCTAATTTCTCTTGGATGCAGCATTTTATCTTTCCTTTATCTTCAAAATGTCAGGCTGGATTAGTTTTAGCAAAAGGAGCATTAACCAGCAAAAATAGTGGTGAAGGCGAGATTCGTCGTAGTATGGTTGAAGAAGCTAATCTTGTTGACAGCATAGTGAATCTACCGACTAAGTTATTTATAAACACTCAGATTCCAACTGCTTAGTGGTTTTTAAGTAGGGACAGAAATAATAGCGAATTCAGAAAGAGAAGCGATGAAATTCTTTTTATTGACGCACGGGACATGGGGAGTTGATCAATAGAAGAATCAGAATTCTTAATCATGAAAATATAATAAAAATTAGCTATCTTATCATAACTTGCGAAATTTGGATGGTAAGTATGAAGATGTTAAAGGTTTCTGCTGTTCTGTACCTTTGGGAAGAATCAAAGAATTGGA
>JAITII010000090.1 GCA_031279515.1 Deltaproteobacteria bacterium | reverse complement strand
ATTTCGGAGGTTCTCCAGGGCCGCCCCTAGCTCGCTTTCGCTTATGGAATCCTCCGTGCAATACACGACCGTTCGGAGATTTGGTATTTTAAGACCGTTGCCCGCCTCGGCCAGATCCGACCTAAGGGAGGGCATGTAAAGGGTCGCCCCTAGATGTAAAGGCTTCATCTTATCGTCTCTTAACGCCTCCTTTGATCATTGTACCTAACATCTTAAAATAGAACGTTCTCTTCGAATTTTGACGAATTTTCGAACTTATCAATATTTTCCAAACTTTCTAGCGTCTCTTAGGTTGATTAGTGTGTAAAAACCTCATTACTTAAAATGTGGCTATTTTATTGTACTGTATATAGCTATTGATTATAGCTTTAATTCTTTATTTGGTATTTCAATTCAACGAACTGCTTAAAGGAAGACTTTTTACACAGCAATCATAAATTTAAAGAAACAAGAAGAATTTGAATAGGGTTTCTAAGCCTTTCTATTGTGCCGGATAGGACATTTCTATTTTACTCCGACAGCTGGATAGGGCATCTCTATTTAGCTTCGACACCTGGACCATTTAGGCCATTGACCCTTAGCCCTTAGAAGAGCTGCATTGATAAATATGTAGCTACTCCCTTCTAGCCTTCTGGCATCCTTATGACACAAAACCTTGACTTTAAAGCCTTAATATGCTAAATAAGGTGACTTGAAGTTGAAGGCCCTGCGGCCTTCCGAAAAAAAGGCCCCGTAGCTCAGCTGGATAGAGCACAGGATTCCTAATCCTGGTGTCGAGTGTTCAAATCACTCCGGGGTCACCAACAACCTTCAAGGCTTCTAGGGGGCTACCCTAGAGGTCTTTTTTTTGCTCTTACTATTCCCCTAGGGCTTTTAATTCGCATCCCTTAAAGGCCTTAACTCCCTTTAAACAGCCCATAAATTGCAATTTCAGCGTAATAATGGCATCATGTATACTTTACAGACCTGGAGGATCCTTATTTCATGCCTTCCTTGACCGCTATCCGCGGTTTTAAAGACATCCTACCTAAAGATATCCCTTACTGGAGGCTCATTGAGGAAAAAGCCCGCGAAATAGCTAAAAGGCATTCCTATAGAGAAATAAGACCTCCTGTCTTGGAAAGGACAGCCCTTTTCTCCAGGGGTATAGGCGAAGCCACGGATATTGTGGAAAAAGAGATGTACACCTTTGAGGATCGCTCAGGAGATAAGATAACCATGAGGCCAGAGGCCACCGCGGGAGTGACCCGAGCAGCCATAGAGCACAATCTTTTGGAAGCCGGGAGGGCTTTAAAGGTCTTTTCCCTAGGCCCCATGTTCCGCTACGAAAGACCCCAAAAGGGTCGCCTGCGCCAGTTCCATCAATTAGATGTGGAGGCCTACGGGGACCCTGGACCCTATGTTGATGCCGAGGTCATAGGCCTTTTGTACGAGTTCTTAAAATCTCTGGGCCTTAAAGACCTCATCTTAGTCTTAAACACCTTAGGCTGCCCAGTCTGTAGACCGGCCTATCGCCAAGCCCTGGTAAGCTATCTAGAGGCGCATTTTTCTGACCTCTGCCCAGACTGCCAGAGGCGCATGGAGCTAAATCCCTTAAGGGTCCTGGACTGCAAGAACCCCGGTTGCCGGGCTATAGTCTTAAACTCTCCTAAGATTGGGGACTTTCTCTGCGAACCCTGCCGCACACATTTTTCCCAACTCACAGAGGCCCTTTCCATTCTAGAGATAGAATCTCACCTGGACCCATATCTCGTCAGAGGTTTGGACTACTACACTCGCACGGCCTTTGAGGTGCACGCAGGGGGCCTGGGCGCCCAAAACGCCGTAGCCGGCGGCGGCCGCTATGACGGCCTGGTCTCTGCCCTGGGGGGTCCTGACACCCCAGGCATTGGGTTTGCCGTGGGCTTAGAGCGCCTGGTACTCCTTTTGGCTCAAAATGAGCTTATTGAAGAGGGCCCAGAGTGGTATCTGGCAATACTCTCCCAAGAGGCGATAGAGCTTTCCTTGAAGATCGCCTCCAGCTTACGCGCCAATGGGCACGCCGTAGCCTGCGACTGGGAACCCGGGAGCCTTAAAAGCCGCCTTAAAAGGGCGGATAAGATGCATGCCTTAAAGGTTCTCATGCTGGGGGATGACGAGGTCAAGGGCTCTTACGTCACAGTAAGGGATATGGCCACAGGGGAGCAGGAAAAGCTCCCTATTGAGTCCTTTACGGGACAAAAAAATGCTATCTGAAAGGTAAATTTTAATGCTCGAATCCATCACTGGCCTCCAGCGCACCCACTACTGTGCTGAAATAACTAAAGAGCTACTGGACCGCGAGGTCACCATCATGGGATGGGTGCAGCACAGGAGGGACCACGGAGGACTGGTGTTTTTAGATATCAGGGACCGCACGGGACTGGTGCAGACGGTCTTCAACCCCCAGGAAGACGCGCTGACGCATAAAAAAAGCCATGACGTGCGCGCTGAGTATGTCCTGGCCCTGGTAGGCCGGGTACGCATGCGGCCTGAAGACATGATAAATCCTAAGCTCCCCACCGGGGAGGTGGAGGTCTTCATCAGGGAACTAAGGGTTCTAAATACCGCAAAAACCCCACCCTTTGTGGTGGAAGACGAGGCCCAGGTCTCAGAATCCGTGAGACTAAAGTACAGATACTTAGATCTGCGCAGGCCCAAGATCATGAACCTCTTTCTCAAAAGGGCCAGGGTAGTGTCTTTAACCCGCCGTTTTTTGGAAGAGAAGGGCTTTTTAGACATAGAGACCCCGGTTCTCACCAAGTCCACCCCGGAAGGGGCACGGGACTTTCTGGTGCCCTCCAGGCTCTCACCAGGTAGCTTTTACGCCCTTCCCCAATCTCCCCAGCTCTTTAAGCAGCTACTTATGATGTCCGGTTTTGACCGCTACTACCAGGTGGTAAAATGCTTCAGGGATGAGGACCTAAGGGCAGATCGCCAACCTGAGTTCACCCAGGTAGATCTAGAGCTCTCCTACATGTCCCAAGAAGAGATAATGGGTCTTTTGGAAGAGTACATGAGCCTCCTCTTTGAGGACATCTTGGACTTAAAGCTTTCTCTACCACTTCCTGTGCTTTCTTACAGAGAGGCTATGTGCCGCTATGGGACTGACAGGCCCGATACTCGCTACGAGCTCTTAATCCAGGACGTCTCTCACCTTTTGAAGGGTTCCAAGGCCAGGGTCTTTTCCGAACCCTTATCTTCCGGAGGCTGCGTTAGGGTCTTAAACGCTGTGGAAGCCGCCCCTAAGCTCTCCAGAAAGCAATTGGACGATCTGGTGGATTTTGCCATCTCCCTAGGAGCCAAGGGTCTGGCCTGGATCAGAGTGACAAAAGACGGCTGGCAGGGCCCTTTGGTAAAATTTCTAACCGAAGAGGAGAAGGGAACCTTAACCAGTGAACTTTCTATCCAAACTGGAGATATCCTCTTTTTCGGGGCGGATAAAGAGGACATTGTGGCCCCCATCTTGGGTAATATCCGCCAGAAACTGGCAGAGATCTTAGAGCTTATCCCCCAAGGGGTCATGAAACTCATCTGGGTCACTGACTTTCCCATGTTTGAGTACTCCCAGGAGGAAAAGAGGTACACTGCCCTCCACCACCCCTTTACTGCTCCCAAAGAAGAGGACCTTGGCGCACTCATTGAGCTTTTTAAGACCAATATCTCCGAGGTTAAGGCAAAAGCCTACGATCTGGTCCTAAATGGCAATGAGATAGGAGGCGGCTCCATAAGGATCCATAGGCAGGATGTCCAACAAGAGGTCTTTAAAGCCTTAGGTCTTGAGCCTTTAGAGGCTCAGGAGAAATTCGGCTTCTTTTTGGAGGCCCTGGCCTACGGAACCCCGCCCCACGGGGGCTTTGCCTTTGGTCTAGACCGCCTTGTGGCGCTCTTAACCGGAGCTGAATCCATAAGAGAGGTCATAGCCTTTCCCAAGACCCAAAAAGGAATCTGTCCCTTGACCGATGCCCCTGGCCCAGCTGATGAGCGCCAATTGGCAGAGCTAGCCATCCAAAGCACAGTCAAAAAAAGCTCTTTAGCTTGAGAACTTAAAATAAAGAGCTAAGTATTACCGCAAAAAAAGGTAAAAAGCCAATATCTTACCTTGGAGAATTTGCTATATTAATTTATTCGCCAAAAACAACCAACCCCCTAAAAAAACGAACTTAGCCGCACTAGTAGCTAGCTGGACCTTTACTGAAGAAAGTTAAATAAATGGAAATCCTTGGCCCTTAGCTACTGCAACGCTAAAACCTCCTGGCATCAGCTAGGAGGGAAACTTTTACAAAATTAATAAAATATGAAATAAGGAGGTTCCCTCATGGAGGCTAAAAAAGGGTTTCTGCAAAAACTACCGGAAAAAAGGCTCTTTCAGCTCATAGACCCTGGAGCCTCACCCTGCCTTTATCGGGACATTTTCCCCTATACAGAAGTTCCTCGGGTGAGTTTTGACGGCATTAACCCCACTCCTCAGCCTTCTTGCGACCCTTTTATCACGGATACCACCTTCAGAGACGGTCAGCAGGCCCGCCCTCCCTACACTGTGGAACAGATAGTGACCCTCTTTAAGTTTATGGGAAAACTAGCGGGTAATTCTGGAATCTTGCGCAAAACTGAGTTCTTTCTCTTTTCGTCCAAGGACAGAGCGGCCTTGGAGGCCTGCCGGGCTCTGAACCTAAAGTTCCCCATAATCACCGGTTGGATAAGGGCCCATTCCGATGACCTAAAGCTGGTGCGGGAAAGCAAGATAAGAGAAACCGGGGTCTTAACTTCCATCTCTGATTACCACATCTACATGAAACTGGGGCTTTCCCGGAGAAAGGCCATGGATAAGTACCTGGCCCTTGTCAAAGAGGCTTTAGGCTACGGCATCTCGGTGCGCTGCCACTTTGAAGATATCACCAGGGCGGATATCTACGGCATGGCAATACCCTTTGCCCAGCAATTAAAGCTCCTTTCCCAAGAGAGCGGATTGCCTGTCATTATCCGCCTCTGCGACACCTTAGGCATGGGAGTAACCTATCCGGGTGCCGCCCTCCCCCGTTCGGTTCCGAGGCTTGTAAGGGCCTTTATCGAAGACGCTGGCTACGATGGTGCTCATCTGGAATGGCACGGGCACAACGACTTCCATAAGGGCTTTAGCAATGCCACAACTGCCTGGCTTTACGGCTTGGGTGCTATAAACGGCTCTCTTTTTGGTTTTGGGGAACGCACAGGTAATACCCCCATAGAGGCGCTTTTAGTGGAACACGCCGCCCTTATGGGTCCTACCCCGGGCGTGGATCTGAAAGTCATAACCGAGATGGCCCAGTATTTCGAGTCTCACTTGGGCGTTCGCATACCCTCCAACTATCCATTAGCTGGCAGGGACTTCAATGCCACCTCCGCCGGGATCCACGCAGACGGGCTTTTGAAAAACGAGGAAATCTACAATATCTTCGATACCCGCAATCTCTTAGGCCGGGAACCCACTGTCACTATAAATGACAAAAGCGGGACCGCCGGCCTCGTCCTCTGGCTCAACCAGAGGCTGCACTTAACTGGTGGAAGAGAAGTGGAAAAGCGCAATTCCGCAGTCAACAAGATGCACCGCCACATCATGAAAGAGTACGAGCGGGGCCGCATGACTAGCATGTCCAACAGGGAACTGGAAAGGATTGCCAGGATGTATATGCCCAAATCCTTCATCTCCCAGTTTGAAAGGCTGAAAAACAGGGCGCGGGAGCTGGCTACGGAACTCCTTTTAAATATGATAGAAAACCCTGACATCAAGAGCATGGACCCCCAGCGCCAGGAGGTCGTGATGGAAAAGTGGGTAACTGAGATTCCTTACGTGCAGTTCATGTACATAACGGACAACAAGGGCATTAAGACCACACACAATGTAGCCTCCAGCCACGAGAAGAAGCTTTTTACCGGAAAGCAAGACGTGGGCTATAATCTTTCTGATAGGATCTGGTTTTTAAAGCCCATGGAAGACGGTTATATCCATGTGACGGATTTCTATACCTCCCGCTTCACCGGAGCCTTATGCATCACAGTATCAGGTCCCATCAGAAACGCCAAAGAAAAGGTGGTAGGGGTCCTGGGAATGGACATCCGTTTTGAGGATCTGGCCAAGATGGACCTGGAAGATTTTGATGATTCGGAACCAATAGAAACCCTTGAAGGTGAAGTGGGCAGAAAGGATTTATAGACCAACTTTTTTTAAGGGCTTCTACCAACAAGGCTAACTTCTAATGCTAAAGTGGCTCTACGGATTCATAGATAATGCCTCCTGGCAACGCTTGCGGCTTACCATCTTTGGCTCCGTATTGCTATCTTTGTTGGCCGTCATCCTTTCCATTCCCGAGACTAACCTACCTTTGGAAGGGTCCATCTACGACTTTTTGCAAAAGACCCGCCTGCGTTTCCTTGAAAAAGACGAGCCCACAGGCATAGTCATCATAGCCATAGATGACGACACCCGCTCCCACCCCCGGGGTTCTATGCCGGAGATCTTCTCCCCTGCGGTCTACGGTGCCATCCTGGAAGCCTTGACCCACGCCGGGGCAAAGGTGGTCGCTATCCACCATAACCTCCCTTTCTCCGAGTCCCGCATGTATACTGCCCGCGACGAATTAAACTGGTGGGCGGCATACAACAACGCCAAAAACAATAATGTAAAGGTGGTAAACGGCATGCGTTATCGGGCCGGTTCCCCCATCCTGCCGGCGCCCCGCTACGTGGAAATCATTGGCCGCAGTGCCTTAGGTTTCATGAACCTGGCACAGGACAGGGACTTTAAGGTGCGTTCCATAGATTTCTACTGGGCCGGAGCTGTTCGCGACCCCCACGAATTTTTTGCCTTTGCCCTTTTGACTGCCATGACCAGCGATCCTGAAGTAAAGCTGCCTAGCGAGAACAGCTTTCACATAGATTTTAGGGATAGTTTCCTGCACTTCAGCTTTGCCGACGTCTACCAAAAGGCCATGGATGGGCAGATGGACTTTTTTCGTGATCACTTCAAGGGCGCAATAGTGCTAATTGGCGAAACCAGCGCTCTAAATTTGGACACACATCCGGTGCCCCTTTCCAAGTACACCCGTGGTCCAGGCTGGGACTTAATGCCAGCTGTGGAGATCCAGGCCCATGCCATAAATACCTTGCTAAAGGGCCGCATCACGGTAATGCCTGGGGTTTTGACCCTCTTTGGCTTCTTTTTTGGGATAATGTTCATCACATTAATTCCCCTTTATATCTCTAAACCCAATGGCCCTTATCCTTTGGCATTTCTGCCTACGGTCATGATCTTAATCTATCCTTTGGCAGCTATTATTGCCTTTAACCGCTATGTGCTCTTACCTGTGACTCCTGGCCTTTTTGTCATCTTTTTAGCCCATCTTTTGTACTGGGGCTTACGCAGTAGAGAGACAAGGCGCATGGCCAGGACTCGCACTAAAGCCCTAAACTTATACCTGGATCCGGCTTTGACCGGGAAAATAATAAGCGATCCCGACATCTTATCCCGCAAGGGAGAAAAGAGGGTCTGTACCATCTTTTTTGCCGATCTAGAGGGTTTCACCTCCATGAGCGAGATGATGAACACAGAAGACATGGTGGATCTGGTAAACCTCTACTACGATGCCATGACGGCTCAGATAGAGCGCTTTGACGGCTTTGTGGACAAGTTTGTAGGCGATTCCATTATGGCTGTGTGGGGCGCCCCCTCCAACCAGAAAGACCATGCCGTCTTTGCGTGCTTATCTGCCCTCGCCCAGAGGAACTACATGGCGGAACTCAATAAGGAATTGGAGGTCCAAGGGAAACCCGCTTTAAGCGCTCTTATTGGCCTCAACACCGGCCAATGCATAGCTGGAAACATTGGTTCCCAAAAACACATGGCCTATACAGTCATGGGGGACTCCGTCAACCTTGCCTCCAGGTTAGTATCAGTAAACAAACTCTTCAAAACCAGCATCATCGCCAGCGAAAATACCATGCTAGAAGCCAAAGACCAGATAATCTTCAGGCCCTTAGACAGGGTGCGGGTGGTGGGTCGCAAAAAGAGCATCAATATCTACGAAGTGGTATCCAAGGTGGGAGAACTGCCGGAAGGCGGAAAAGAGATGATAAACTTTTTCGAGCGTGCCCTCCGCCATTACTGGGCCAGGGACTTTGGCGGGGCCTTGGCCCGCTTTGAAAGGGCCCAGAGGGCAATGCCTGACGACAAACCCTCTGGCATCTTCATTCAGCGCTGCCGTGCCTTTATCCACACCGCACCGGGGGAGGATTGGGACGGGGTGACAGTTCTTGGGCTGAAGTAAATATAGTTTGTAATTGAGTATGCCTATAGCCCCAAAAAATTACTGATTAGCGATAGGTTAAAATTATGTCCTAGGATACCTTTTAAGCTAAAACATAAAAATCTTTTAAAATAACAAATCTACAGTTAAATAGGCGGCTCGCCAGCTAGAAGAAGTAAATAATATCAACTTTACATAAAAGCGCTGGTTTCTCGTTAAAGGTGGCAAGGGATGACAGAATGTACAAAAAACGATAAAGATAAGATCTTCACAATAGACAATTTGTACTTTCTTTTTATCATAAATAACCCAAGCGAAAAATACAAATCCAAGGAGAAGTTAAAGCTTATCCTTGGAACGATTTTGTTAATACCTATAAGCATACTACTTGGAGATTTTTTCTTTTTTTGGTTCATGTCATTTAATAATGGAATCAACATCAAAAATGACATTTACATCATCCTATATCTCTTATCTTTACCTGTCGGAATCTTATTGATAGGGATCATTGTAAAATACATAAGTTCCTTATTTAACATCAGGCACCCAGCTGTGGCAGTGCTCTTGTCGCTTATGGTGTTGACTCCGACTTTGAAGCTTCTATTTTCAAGCGCTGAAAATGCTAAGTATTTAGGATCTCCATTTCTTTTTATTATTTTTTTCACATTATCTTTCATTTGTTTTGCAATGATATGGAGTACAAGCTTACCTAGTGATTTTCATAGAAGACTTTTTATAATCATCTTTGTATTAGTTATCATTATTACATTTTACATAGCCGATTCTTTAAACCCTTTAATTATTCTTTCTCTTCTATCGTTTGTGACTTACGGAGCAGTTTGGCGTAAAAAAGAATATTATAGGGAGAAAAAAGGCAGAATCTTGATAGAAAGTATACAAGATCCTATATCACTATCTTATATTGCTTGTAATACTAGTAATTTCCTTATGGGATTTTTCGCTCTGGACAAAATACAAGAAGATTGGTTGCGCCACAAAATACAAAGAGAGGCTAAATCGGAGGAAATCTGTACTTATGCCAGCGGAATACAAGTTTTCAAGATACCTGACGCCTGGTATCATTACCCTCCGTTAAATACAGTTAGTTGCCCAAATTGTTTAGGCATCGGACATAAGACGGAATTTTATACTTCAGCAATGAACCAATCAAGTAATGATTACGGAGCCGGAGATATAAAGGAAATTAATACTGTATGTTCCTTCTGTGATGGCAGTGGAAAAATACGGGTTTAGTAGGAAATTTTACGCAGAATATTGTAACGTTTAAAAGGGTTAAAAATACAACTGAAGCATAAAAATTGCAGAAGATTCCATATCACTTACAAAAGCTTTAGATATTACACTAAATTGAGGCTAATATAGGTAACAATCTAGATTAATTTTTTTTACCAAATAAACGCTTTAGCACCCTAGGAAAAAATAGGATAGTTTTAATATAGAAGTACAAGCCCAATTTATGCAAATCCTATTTCTGACAAGGCCTTAAAAGCCCAAAATCTATATGGCAGAGACAGCTGGCATAAAAAGTGGGGGCCTTTACATTAGCCTTACTGGATAAAAATCTTCTAAAACCTTTAAGCTAAGGATAGTTTGTTATTGACAACAAAATTTCCTTTTTATTGATTTTACTCTTTATAAAAATTTTATCATTTGAAAATAATATTTGATTTTATAGACAGCAAATAAAAAGGCTTAGTACCTTAAATATTTTCATACATTTTTGTATTTTAAGCGCTTTTCTTACAATAAAGTAACTTATGTATTTTTTAACATTTATGTATGTTAATTGTTTTTCTTACAATAAAGTAACTTAAGTATTTTTGTAACATTTATGTATGGTAACTGTTTTTCTTACAATAAAGTAGCTTAAGTATTTTCTAACATTTTTGTATGTTAACTGTTTTTCTTACAATAAAGTAACTTAAGTATTTTCCTACATTTAAGTATTTTAACTAGTTTTCTTACAAAAAAGTAGAAAAATAAAAAGAACAAATAAGATCAATCTTCCATATAAGTTGATTTGACATATCTAGCGTAAGTTGTAGATTTCCTTTCGTCATAGTAGATATGACCTGGAAGCAATGAATCAGGAACAGAAGGCTATGCACCAGCGCTCTCAGTCATGTTTGCACTGTCTCCCATACTTACACCTTTTTGGTTGAAATAGCTCAAAAAATAATCGAGCTATATCAAAAATAAAAATATGTCAAGTACTTTTTTGATTGAGTTTGAAAAAAATATTTTTTGATAAGGGTAGGATACTATATATTGATAAAAATATTAAATTATCAGAATATATAGTTAAAAATCTGAAAAAATGTACCACTAGCGTCCTTAATAAATCCAGCGTGTGATATGTAAGTAAAATTTATTTATATATTTATTGGCTAAAAGTGTAATAAAACGCATCTTTTAGCCTTGTTTTAATTATTTATATTAATTTAAGTTGCCGTAACTGAGCTCTTGACTAATTATTAAATTTACTGTACGTTTTTGTTTGATTTTTATTTAGCATACCAGATATAGAGGTAGCCATGACCACAAAAATCTAATCTGCCGCTCATTTCCCAAACACTTGCTATTATACCACGCGACTCTTTGAGAACCCTTGTCGACAAATTTAAAAGCGATAAGCGTTGCAAAGGGTTCGACTCGTGGACGCATGTATCTACTATGGTGAGGGGCCAGCTGGCCGGAGCAGAATCTTTAAGGGATTCTGAAAGTCAACCGTAACACTTCCCTTAATCAGGAAGACGAAATAAAGGACAAGAATACCAGCAAAAAAGCTAAAAAAGCAATGGGACATGCGGAAAATAGGCTGCTTTCCAAGAGTTATCGCAAACCTTGCCAAGTCCTTAAGTTTCAAGTTATCCGCCAGAGAGCCAAGAAAGCCTATGATGATTGCCCTTTAGACTTGCACCTTGTGACCATTATAGGTCCAATCAACTAGACCAAATTGCAATTGGTTACGAATAAATTCGATCTGTCCTCCAGAATCATTGCTGATATTTACCGGAAACGGTGTGAGGTAGAACTATTTTAAATGCATCAAGCAAAATTTGATAATTCAGTTCTTTCTTCGAGTTTCGAAAAATGCCGTCCCCATTTAGATTAGCACAGGCTTAATAACCGTGCTACTTGGTAAGTATCTTCAGTTTCTTCCAACCAAAGTCAGCTGGAACTTCTCTAATCTAATACATCTACTAAGAATTAACGGCTTTTCTTATTTGGTACTCTATGAGAGGCTAAAAGTACCGCACTGTGATAAAAAGTCCCCGCCAAAAGAAGCCCCGCATATACAGGCGGGCAAACTCTTATAATGCAACCAATGTTTTCCGATCCCTAGAAAGCTTTAATATCCAATATTAGTTCCTCCAAAGGAATCTTTTTCTCCTTTTTATATGAGGAGAGGCATCGGATTAGGAGGGCTACTCCACTGAACAAGCACAAAGGTGAGAAAAGAGAGGTTTGCCAGTTTAAAATCAAAAATGTTGACAACACAAGATGTGGAGGGTCCTCCTATGAAAAGATTCAGGCATCGCTCACTTTTGGCCGCTTGTTTTCCATATTTTAGAAGATATTTTTGATTGCTTTGAAAGGGGTCTTTCAGCGTCGATCTTCAAAGATTCCTCCATAAGCCAGTATTTAAGCCAATATCAGACATTCTCTAGCAAAAAGTTGCAAGCTTTTCGGACATTATTGAGAATTTTCAGATAATTTTGTTGAAATAAACTATGACATGATTGACATATTGAAAAATTTATGCGAAACTAGATACCATGAAATAATGTAACAATAATTTACGCATATATTCTAACTAAGCGCTATATCTAAACCTCAGTTAAATATATTAATAAGCTATATATTGTAATGCTATTTTGCAATATTAAAGATAAAATTACAATATTAGTATAATTAATAGGATCAAATGAATATTTGGATTTTCGGTAAGTCTTTTAGCTCCCACTGTCAAGGTGTTCTCAAAAATATATTAATTATAGCTCGAAAAAATAATCCAATTTACGGATTACATTTGCATGTAGGTCAGTTCAAGTAAAAAGTTGGCTCTTGACCTTATCAAAATTTGATAATTTTAAGGATACACGATGCCCTTTAATCCCTTGCCCAATTTTAATCTTTCCGTTTTATTGACTTTTTTTCTCTGCTTTGTGTTCATTTCTCTAATTTACTGCCCAGATTTTGATTTGACAAACAGACAAGGCGTTCAAAAACTCAATACCACAACAATGCTGCCCTGGGGTTTAATCGGCATTCCTGTTGCCAAAGCGCAAGAAGACAAAAATAATCAAAGAGCCCCAAACACCCTTTTAGCTCCTGCCAAATTGGAAAAGTGGGGCCTCATAGATACGGAAGGCGCTTGGGTAATGACACCTACTTACGATTTTATCTCCAATTTCAAAGAAGACCGCGCCAGAATTCTTTTGAATGGCAAGTGGGGATATATAAATGAATATGGAGAGGTAATAGTAAAACCCCAATATGATGAAGCCGATGATTATTACGATGGGCTCGCTGGGGTGAGGATAAAGGCCGCCTGGGCCTTTATTGACAAGGATGGGGGTATTCAAATAAAGCCGGATTATGACGAGACGGGTTATTTTTCCGAAGGCCTAGCCAGAGTCATGAAAAACAAGCTGTTCGGATTTATAAACCAAGAAGGAACCTTAGTTATTCCCAATATATATACCTATGCGTCAAATTTCTCTGAAGGATTGGCCAGGGTAGCAATAGGAGGCAAATGGGGATACGTTGATCCTCTAGGTTTAGTCATAATTCCATTAGACTTTCAGGAGGCGGAAGATTTTTTTGGGGGCTTGGCCGGCGTCAAGGTGGGAAACAAGTGGGGAGTCATAGACAAAGAAGGTAACTTTGTCATAGCGCCCAGTTTTGAAAACGATCGCATGATTAGGTTCTGTAACGGTATAGCCGCTGTCAAGGTGAAGGACAAATGGGGCTATGTCAATACCGAAGGAGTAATAGTTATAGAACCCAAGTTTCAAAGCGCTTTCAATTTTGTAGGAAATCTAGCAAGAGCGGAACAAGACAATAGATGGGGCTTTATTTCAAACTATGGGGACTGGTACGTACCAAACATATTTGATGGAATTAAAAACTTTGCCGATAACCTCGCTCCGGCCTATCTCTATGGCAAATGGGGCTTTATTGACCAAGACGGACAATGGTTTATTGATCCAATTTTTAATTCTGTAACCATATTCATACATGGCTTTGCTGCAGTAAAAGTAGACGGCAAATGGGGTTTTGTAAATACCCAGGGGGAGCTTGTTATTAAGCCCATTTTTGACGATGTAGGGCAATTTTGAAAAGCTTATAATCCATAATTTTCTCTTAGAAGCTTAAGCCTTTAGTCAAAAAAACTGACTTTTTGAAAATATTTATAGTTTAAAGCCCAACTAAAAAATACTATTTTCAAAAAATATTTCCTTTCATCGATTCTTTCCCTTTTTCATAATTTGCTTTAAAAAAAGCCGCCCTCTATTTCTTGCCTAAAACATTAAGCTATAGAACTTCAGTAGATTTCTTCCAGATACTAATCCTGTCGGCCAAGACCTCGGAAAGGATATGAGAAGCCTCGCCAAGGGACTGTAAAATCAGCTCTCCCTCTTCTGCATAACGGCGACATTTGTCCAAGGACCAGTAGTTAAGTGGCAGTTGGGGGCCAAGGTTACTTATCCTATCGGCCAATTTCACTACAGCTATCTCCTTGGGCTCTTTTTTTATTCTCTTAATGGAGTCCTCCATGGCTGGCCGTTTTTCTAGATTCTTATTTTTTGTAAGGGCGCTTACGCCTTGTCGCACCTGTATGCCAAACTCTTTTTCCAGGTCCTCTAGGGTTATATGGGTATCTTCCACTGTATCGTGAAGGATGGCGCACTGTATGGCCAAATCAGCGTTTAGACTGCTATCTGCCTCTAAGGCTGGCAGAAGGGTCATGACGACTTCTGCCACGTGGGTGAGGTAGGAAAGATTAGAGCCAGGATAAAGCTGGCCAGTGGCCTCATGGGCATTGGCGGCAAAAAGCCATGCCTTGTGGCGTAATTTTAGAGAGTTAATTGTTTCACTTATACCATCGGAGCTGTTTACTGACATGGATATTCCTTAAATGGGCATTAAATATTTCTTAAAAGCTTATGAGATTAAAAGCACAAAGAATACTAAGCTAGACAAGTTAAAACACAATGGGAAAAAATATTCAAGGAAAATTACTTGAAAAGGAGAAAAGTTTGGGCTATACTGCTTACAAGTGGTAAAACACTTGGGTAAAGACCACCGACAAATACTAAGATTATTTTAAACAATAGACTTTTAAAGGGAAGAAAAAATGTCAGAACAATTGTCCAACAGCGCCAGAAACCAGTTTAAAGGAACCGTTACCAAACTTACCACTGGGATGGTGAATACCGAGGTCATCTTGGACATTGGAAACGGCCACAGCATTGCCGCAGTCATCACCAACGCCAGCGCCAGCTTTCTCGATCTTAAAGTTGGAACTAGCGCCTGGGCTCTCTTTAAGGCATCCTGGGTCATCCTGTCCTCTGAAAAAGGCCTTAAGACCAGTGCCCGCAATACTTTCACCGGAAAAATCTTAAGCTTGAAAAAGGGCACTATCAACGGAGAAGTTGTAGTTGACCTTCCCGGGGGTAACTCCATCGCCTCCATTGTTACTAATAGCAGCATAGAGCGCTTGGGACTTGTTGAAGGGCTGGAAGTAAGTGCTCTTGTAAAGGCGTCACACGTTATTCTAGCTGTGAAATAACCTAGCCGCAATTATGCGGCCTTTATAATTCAAAAAAGATCACAGTATAAAGTCCAGGGTCTTTAGAGAGCATTAAATATTTAATCTATATATTGTATAGGTAAATTTATATTGTATGAAATCTTGGGCCAACCTTTCCCATGTTGAATTTTTTCTAGACTTTTTACCCTTCGATGAATAGGAAAAACCTTTCTCACCTGGGACTTAGCGAACTCGCGCTTCTTAAAAAAGCCTTGGATCTTACCTCCTTTTGCAGAAAACTACTCAACTCAGAGGTGGTGGAAAATTCCAGGGCTTTTTTAGTAACCTCATTGGCGTCCTTTATATCCCAAAGTGAAAGTTCCCTACGCACAAAAGGTACTTCCGCAGGATTGACACTCCATTCATCCAGGCCAAAGGAAATATAGATAGGTATGAAACCCGGGGATGCTGCGGCTTCTCCGCAGATGCCTACGGGAATACCTTGACTTTTGGCGGCCAAGATTACCATTTCTATGCTCTTTAAAACCGCGGGATGAAAGTGGCTATAGAGATAGTCCATCCGGGGATTTAAACGATCGGCAGCCAAGATGTACTGGGTAAGATCATTTGTCCCTATGCTGAAAAAGTCGGCTTCTTTGGCCAAGACACTTGCCAGCTGTACCGCTGCCGGGGTCTCCACCATGATGCCCACTGGCAGGTGGGGATTAAAGGGGATCCCCTTTTCTTCCAAAGACTCCTTTTCTTTTTCAATAAAGCTTTTAGCTTCTAAAAGTTCATCTACACCGGTAACTAGTGGGAGCATTATCTTAATGTTTTTCCCCTGGACCCCCGCTCGCAAGACGGCCCTTATCTGCATACCAAAGAGTGCGGGATCCGCCAAGGATTGCCTTATACCTCGAAAACCCAAAAAGGGGTTTGGCTCTTGCTGGCGATTGAGATAGGGCACCTTTTTGTCCCCACCTATATCCATGGTCCTTATCACCAATCCTTTCTCCCCCATGATATCTGCCACCTTAAGATAGGTATTTAGTTGCTCTTCTTCCGAAGGGGGGATCTGCCTGTCCATGAAGAGCATTTCCGTGCGAAAGAGTCCCACCCCGTCACTTCCGTATTTCTTAGCCAGGTACGCCTCCCCTAAACTACTTATATTGCACTGCACCAGGTAGCTCTTACCGTCCTTGTCCATTGAAGGTCTAGTCATATAGACTAGGAGCGCCTCCTGGTTTTCCCTCCACTCGTTTTTTTTCTGGCGACCCTCTTCTAGGATGTCCTCATCGGGATTAACATAGAACTCCCCACTGGTGCCATCCACCAAGACGAGGGCATCGTCAGTTACATTTAGGAGCAGATCCTCTATCC
Organism: Deltaproteobacteria bacterium; assembly: GCA_031279515.1. GTDB lineage: Bacteria > Desulfobacterota > Desulfarculia > Adiutricales > Adiutricaceae > JAITII01. The sequence continues at coordinate 10,270 of JAITII010000090.1, read as the reverse complement.
CCATGATAGCCGGGATCCCCAAAGCCCTAGCCAAAATGGCACTATGGCTGGTTTTACCGCCTGTCACCGTAAGAATCGCCTCTATGTTTCCCACCGGGAAATTAGCGCAAATAAAATGGGTAAGCTCTTCCGTTACAAAAACAGTGCCTGGCGGAAGCTCAGATAGTGAGATAGTCTTTCCATAAAGTAATAACTTTATGAGCTCTTCCCTTATACAATACATATCCTGGGCCCTAGCTTGCATCATCTCGTCGGACATAGATAGATACATCTGGGCCACATGACCGGTAGCTGCGCTAACTGCGGCTTCTGCCACCTGGCCCAGGTCAATGGCTTTTTTCATCTCCTGGTTCAAAAAGGGATCGTCCAATAAGATGAGTTGCCCTAGCACTATCGCAGATTCCTTCCTACCCATCTTGGTTTCCAGATTTGCTGCCCGCTTTTGCCACTCAGTCTTGAAGGCCTTTATCGCTTCGTGAAGGCGCTCTAACTCTTTTTCTTTTCCGCTAAAGATCCGATAGGAGTAATCCAGACTCACATCTCTGTAGATAAAGGCTCTCCCTATGCCTGTACCCGGAGAAACCGGCACGCCTTTTAGCATTCTCTCTCCTATAGCTTTCCAACAAAAAAATTTCTTACCTTAAGCTTAAAAAAGCTAACCCTAAAAGGCTTTTAGGCTCTAAGAGGGAAAGGGCATGTAACGAGCCCTAGCTAACTCTATGGCATTGAAAAAGGTCCTAGCCGGCCGCCCCCCCAAGTTCCAAGCCATAGCCTTTGCCTTCTTAGGTAACCCGAAAGAGCGCCTCTGGCGGGCTTGGGCTATTACCTGGAAATCCCCTGGAATCCTGTCCCGACATACTCGGAGGTTCCATCAAATTGGGTTTCACCAAAAAGGGCCTGTGCCCTATTCTTTTCCGCCCATTAAAAAGCCTCTGAAATGGCCGTATTGTTGCCTCCAGCCGAAAAAAAGTCCAGTTTCGCCCTGAGGGTCTAAGGTAAGATTTAAAGTTACTGTATAGATCGTAGATAAAGACACATATTCTGTACAAGATTAAAAACTAATGACTTTTAAGGAATCCCAAAAGGATTCTTTAACACAAATTTTACCATAGAGAACAAGAAATTTCCCTGAAACCTAAAAAAACGTCCACTCTTGCAAGCCTTGCTACGCGGGGCTTTTTTATCATAAGAACCAAAACTGAGCCTTATAGACATTTTTGAAGCGCCAAAATTACATGTATGGGCCCCTCACTTTTTAATAGTAAATAAAACTTTTACTATATATAGATAAATTCCTAATATATTAAGTATATTTAGCAGTAATCCATTGTGATAAAAAAATTTTTTCCATCATGCTGGTCCCAAATAGCAAAGTTTTTAGCCCATACAGGCCTAAAAATATAGGATGGGCAGGATCTTTTCCTATTGCATGGGGAAATTCAAGGTATAACTTAACTAGTTTGTAATGCCTTCCTGAGAAATAACTTGCAGTTTCCAAAACCCAAAAAATTCTCTTGAAGCTCTAAAGGGCACTATTTATTGCCATTTCAATAATGGCGGAAAACTTGATACAATTTTGCTATAATATATCTGTCACTTCATGGTTTTCACCCCCTCCTTTAAACCCCAGATACATTCATGTGAATACTATGCCCAACAATACTCCTTCCCAACAACCCTCTCTTTCCCAACTTTTAAGGCGTATTATCTGGTCTTTTACCTTGGCCATTTTGGGTTCCTGGGGAATAATCATCCCTAGGCTCAATATTATCCAGCTTAGCAAAGAAGAGCTGGGATCCAAGTTCTGGTTTTACACGGATCTAATCTCCCTTTCCATAGCCATTTTGGGGATCTTCCTAGTCATCTACCATAACTCTAGGATAGCCCCCCGGCTGCGCCGCCTCCAGGACCTGGGGGAGGACAACTGGGGACTGTAGAGGCAATTTTGGCCAAAAGGCGTCCTTTAAGCCCCAATAATGTAAGGGGCTTAGGGCAATTTTTTTGCCACTGGGAGAAAATTAGAATATAATCAATATAGTGGGAGATTCCCCCACATTTGCCTTATCTAGATTCTAAATACTTATAAGGGCCCGGAAGGACACAGGCTAAAAGGCGCCAGGGGAGAGCATGATAGTACTTCAAAATGTGGACAGCTTGGCCGCTTTGGTGGCGGGACTGGCCATGTTTTTTACCCCCTGCACCCTACCCTTGCTGCCTGCTTGGCTCTCCACCGTTTACGGGAATACTGCTACGGCTTACCTGGCCCAGAACGCCAAGGTAGAAAAAACCCAGCGTCTTAAAATCATCATTGCCACCCTCTTTTTCGTCCTAGGCTTTAGCCTCGTTTTCACCCTTCTGGGGCTGGCAGCCAGCAGCGCTGGGGAGTTTCTCCTAGACAACAGGGACCTGTTGCGCTATCTGGGAGGGGCGGCCATGATCGTATTTGGCCTGGCTCTTTTGGGTGTCATCTCCCCCTGGAAGCTTTTTGGGGAAAAACACCTGAAACTCCCAGAATCTCCTTTAGGCATGCTAGGGGCTTTTTTGGTGGGAGTCGCCTTTGCCGCCGGCTGGACCCCTTGCAGTGGTCCTGTCCTGGCCTCCATTCTGGCTCTTGCGGCCACATCCAGGAGTATGGTAAAGGGCCTGGAGCTACTTGGCCTCTTTTCTCTGGGACTTGCCATCCCTTTTCTGGTCCTCTCTCTCTTATTGGGTAAACTCTACCCCTTGTTCAAAAAGATGGGACCATATACTGTATGGGTAAGCCGTTTTCTGGGGGTATCTTTCATAATTCTGGCAATTTTGCTTCTTTTTGACCAGTTAGCCTTTATCACCCCGGATTACACTCCCAAAAGGTAATATCCTATAAATGTAAGAAACAGCCTGGAAATAATTCCGGCATGAACTATAGAGAGACCCCCTAGGTAAAGGTCCACAAAACACCATGAACAAACCCATAATCTTAACTATCGTCCTTTTCGGGCTCATACTCTTTGCCTTCTGGGCCATCTTACCCCAGGAGCCTGCCGAGGCTCTGCCCCAAACCAATGGAACCCCCGCGGAAAGCCGCGAGGCCTTGGTCACCCAGTCCGCTAGAAAGCTTAACAGTACCCTGCCCTTGACTGACGGAAGAGATTTTTCAAATATTGGCCTTAAGAACTATAACCTTCAAGAGGCCCAGGAGCTGGCCAGCAGCACTGATAAATACACCATTATGTATTTCTGGGCCTCCTGGTGTCACAATTGCAGGTTTTTTGAAGAAGAGGTCCTGCCTAACCCCCAGGTGGTGGAAACTATCAACAACTCCTTTGCCTTTGTGTCTTTAGACTTTGATAATACTACCGAGCTAGTACAGGAATTGCGCCTGCGCTCAGTTCCCACCTTTATCTTTGTGACCCCTGAGGGCGAGTACGCTACAATCTTACCCGGAGCCGTACCTCCGGATATCTTCGTTTTGGTTTTAAACTTTGTGAGCACCGGTTCCTACAAGAGCATGGATTTTGAAAACTATGTAGATACTGTTCTATGAGTCAAAAAAAACGGTCTTTGACCTAAAAATGATCTAAGCGTAAAGAGCTCTAAAAAATCAACTTAAATAGGGTTGGATTGGTACAATACTTAGTGTCAATATATCTTTTTCAACACTATATAGTTTGAATTTTGTTTCTCGCTAGTTAGATGGGGCTTTTACCTAGTGATAAAAATATTAATCCAATTTTAAAACCCACTTAAAAAGGACTCAAAGATTATGCGTAAGTACCATTCTCTATGCAAAAGACTTCTGGCCATTTTAGCCCTGGCAGTCTTTTCTTCTTTTCTGGCAGCCTGTGCCACGGTTCCGGGCACCGGACGTTCTCAATTAAGCTTAATTGACGATGCTACCATCAATAGGGAATCTGCTCTAGCTTACAGTCAGATGATCTCCCAGGGTCACCTCTCCTCCAATCGGACGGAAACCGCCATGATAAAGAGAGTAGGTGACAGAATAGCCAAGGCTGCACAGGTCTTAATGGCGGAATACGGACAATCGGACAGACTGAAAGACTATAATTGGGAATTCAATCTAATAGACTCAGACGAGATAAATGCTTTCTGCATGGCAGGCGGCAAGGTGGCTTTTTATACAGGAATTCTGCCCATCTGCAAGGATGAAAACGGGGTAGCCACAGTCATGGGCCACGAAGTTGCACACGCCTTAGCCCGCCACGGCGCTGAAAGGGCAAGCCAGCAAATGGCTGCGGGCATAGGCTCCACAGTCCTGGAATTGGCCTTGGGGGCCTCTTCCGTATCACCTGGCACTGGCCAGGCTATCATGATAGCCTACGGTCTGGGCGCCCAGTACGGAGTCCTACTCCCCTACTCCCGGGCGCATGAAGCCGAGGCCGACCGCATAGGCTTAAGCCTTATGGCTCTGGCCGGCTACGACCCCCGCAGGTCTTTAGAGTTCTGGCAGCGCATGTCAGCCGCCACAGGCAACAGCGGCAGTTCTTTTTTCCAGACCCACCCCTCTGATCAAGAACGCATGGCAAACATCCAAGAATATATTAATGAAGCCCTCCAGAGGGCAGAAGCCAATCACGTAAAATTTACCGATTAAGCCTCAATTTAGGGGGAATTGGCAGAATGCCAATTCCCCTTAATCTAAATTCGCCTTCCTAACTTATTCAGTTATATCCAATATCTTTGAAAGGTTAAACTCCGTAAAAATGCCTAGTTCAATTACTAAGCCAGGAAAAATAAGCTTACTAATATTATTCATTTTAGCCATATTTCTGGCTTACGGCTGCACCGACCCCTATAGACACACCATAGCCAAACCCTATCTAGAGTCCCCACCCCCTCCTGAGACAATCTTCGGAGAGGCCACCTTGGGAGAAAACGCCTCGGCTACTGCCATTCAAAACATCCAGGCTCCGCCGCTGCCTAGTACCGGGCCCCTATCTTTGGATGATTGCCTCACCTTGGCGCAAAGGGTCTCTCCTTCCTTGGATAGTGCCCAGCAGGGAGAATACGGGGCTATGTGGACCCAATGGCAGGCATTGACTAGCTATCTTCCCACAGGCTCGGTGTCTTACGGAATAAACTTTCACGACAGCGACCCCTCGCTAACCCAAACCATGGGCCGCACCCAGTACACCTGGCAGCTAGGCATCTCACAGCCGCTTTTTACAGGCGGAGCCACCACAGCCAACTACCTTTTAGCCCAACTAGGGGTAAACGCCGCTGCCATCCAAACTATCCAGGCCAGAGAAGATCTCCTTTTACTGGTAAAACAAGCCTACTTTGCCATCCTGGCCACTGAAAAGGCCTTAGCCGTAGCCAAGACCAGCGTTGTGAACCTTTCCAGCCACCTGGGCGTTGCCCAGAACTTCTATGAAGTGGGCATGGTTCCCCAGAACCAGGTCCTCCAAGCCGAAGTGGAATTGGCCCAGGCCCAACTTGAGGAAAGCACCCAACAGAGTAACCTCCAGGTCAACAGGGCCCATTTAAACATCCTCTTGCGCCAGAACCCCAGCGCTCCCATTAGCATCCAGGACAACCTGCGCTACTACCCCTTTCCCCTTACTTTGGAGCGCTGCCTGGAACTGGGCTTAGACAACAACCCTGAACTGAAGCTGGGTCGCAACCAGGTGGAAAGCGGGGCTAGAAGCGTAGATCTGGCAAAGGCCAATCTCTATCCCCAGCTGTCTTTAAACTATAGCCAATCTTCCACCGGCAATACTCCCAGGGCTCACGGGGGCTGGTCCTCGGACAGCTCCAGCTGGAATATTGCTGCTCTGGCCAGTTTCAACTTCTGGGAATGGGGCCGCTCAAAGGCCGGCGTGGAAAAGAGCAAGGTCCTTTTAAACCAGGCTATAGATAACCTCACCAGCCTGGAGGACAACACGAAGCTGCAAATAACCTCCAACTATCAGAGCCTCTTATCTGCTGGCCGCAATATAGACACCTCTGCCAAAGCCGTGGTATCCGCTGCCGAGGACCTGCGCATGGTGACCGAACGTTACCAGCAGCAGGTTGCCACCAATACCGAGGTCTTGGATGCCCAGACCCGCTACAGCCAAGCCCAATACCAGCATTTTTCGGCCCTTTATAACTATAACCTGGCCTGGGCGGCCATTGAAAGAACCCTGGGCCAGAGGGTCCTTCCCGCAACCCAGGCCTATAGGTAAAAGCTATTATCTAATTTATACTTTCCTTGTTAGCTCTATCTTAGACCCCATTGACCTGGGGCCACTAATCATCACTAGCTCCCTTTGGAGAGATTAAGGAATGATTCAAAAAGTCTTCTTGGTCGATGCCCTGGTGGACGGACCCTTTTCCGGCGCGCCTACCACTGTAATCTACCTTTCGGACCCTTTGGAGAGGTTTAAGATGGCCTCCCTGGCAGCTGAATTCGGCACCACGGAATCGGTCTTCCTACTTCCCCATGGCAAATCATTCCTCTTGCGTTTTTTCACCCCCGCCACGGAGATAAAGCTGGGCGTCCATGCCTGCCAAGTAGCTGCTCATATAGTATATGAACTGGGCTTTAGACCTCCTAACTCACCTGTCACTTTCCTCACCCAGGAAGGCGAGGTCTTCTGCCAACACACGGCCCCCGATCTGACATCCATTGAATTGGATGCCCAAAATAGCATAGATCTGCCTAAGGAAGAGCTGGACGGCTTTGGTGCCTTTCTTGGTCTGGAGCCCTCCAACGTGAGCTGGGGTATCCGCACCCCAGGCAACCTCATGGTCCTGGCACTTACCGATCCCAGCCTCTTAAAGCAGCTGAAACCAAAACTTTCCGAAATAATGAACGCCAAGCTGGATGTCTTGGCGGCTACCGCCCTTTCCAACAGGATGGGGGAAAGCGACTATTTGCTTAGATCTTTTAGGCCCACCTGGGAACCTTGCGAAGAACATGTCTCCGGCTCTATAAATCGAGCTCTGGCCCCACGCTGGTCCAAGATCCTGAAAAAGAAAGAGTTGGTTACAAGGCAGCTATCAAAAAGGGGCGGGTTAGTAACAATTGAAATCCCCAACCCCGATAGGGTAATATTAAAAGGACGGGCCAAGACAGTTTTAAGGGCGGATATAATTCTTGATACCGATTCCCACTTTATTCCCTAATATCCCTGACATGCATACATTTTTTTCATTTTCAGTTTATCAAAAAATTCTCTTTTCTTAAAAATTCTACTTCATCTAATTAGCATCCTGAGAGTGTATGGTATCTGAATCTATTTTAAGATCTCTGTCTCGCAGGCAAAAAAGCTAAGAAATCTAAACTATAAATGCCCTCTTTTTATAGCATGCACTTTGAAAGGAGTGCCCTCGCCTAGCAAGACTAGATTAATCCTTTGCGTTTTCAAACTTGAAATGGCTGACTATATGGAAAATTGTTATGCCAGAGATAAGATTGTTATAAAACTCTTCTAGGATAAAGTTGTTTTGCAAAAGGTTACCCCCATTCGTCAGTCCTTCTAGTTCCAGAGGCTCTAGAAATTCTACAGAAGCGGGCCAGAGACAAGCCGCCTGATGCTTTACTTTTTGGTTCTATTAGTTTATGGCACTTCCACAAAGCAATAAGAAAGCTAAAGCTAAATGAAGGCATTACTGACCGCCGCTATAAGGTCTGGTTTCACACCATGCGTCATACCTTCGCTAGCTGGCTAGCCCAGGCAGGGGTAGACATATACGCTATACAAAAGTTTTAGACATAAGTCTATACTTATGACACAGCGCCACGCCCACCTCATGCCGGACCATCAAAGGCCTCACCTTGAAGTGGTGCGTAATCAACTTTCCTTGTTGAACTCCGGAGACTTAATCTGCTCCTCATAGTATTTTTCTAGGCGCTCCCGCTCTCTTAAGAGGTCAAGTTCCGTTTCGTTCATCATAGTATATGAATAGACGGTTGAGTAGGGTATAGACAGGAGCTTATGAATCTTATTCATACTCAATCCTTCTTTATATAATTGCATAACCTTAGCATAATCTGCTATGGATCTAGGACTCCGAGAAAACTTGCGGCTTCTCTTTTTTGATTTACGCACAGGTTCTTCGGAGTCTTTATTATTAGGAGTTGGGTCTGTATTTGGCATAGGTATATATGCCGGCCGCCCCTCTAATACCCGAAGTCTTTCTACTATATCCTGAAGACAACTGTTTACGTTGGGTATCCACTCTCTTAGGATGCGGTCCAAGGCGTAGTCGTGCTGCAGGTTCGAGCGTGCTATAGTCTCAACTCGACCTTCTAAGACAGCAAGTTTATCATCCATCTTTTAGTCCTCCTTATTAGAATCAACTATCTTTAGTTGCTTATCAAGCTTTTTGCGCAGGGCCTTTCGCTTCTTGCTCCAGTTGTCAGACCACATCTCCCGTTCAATTTTAGAGGGGGAGTCTGGATGCAAACTCTCGTAAGGGTGCTCCGGCTCATACTCAGGCACTGGGGTCCACAGCGCTGCGTTAACCTTAATTCGTGGAGCATCCCTATTTATCTCACGTACGCCTACGTCCTTGATAAGCTGATAATAAAGATCGTATTTATTAACATACCAAATCTTAAAGATAAGAGGGCTATAGCCAAGAGCTTCTTGACTCACTAAAAAAGCTTCAGCCAAATCAAACATCGTAACATTATCTTGAAGATTATAGTGCACAAAATCCATAGCTATGGCGGAAGGTGGGAAATCAGGGTCTAGATCAAACCTCTGAATCATTAGGAAATACTGCAAGGGTTTGTGCGGTTTATCCAGAAGCTTCACATAATCTTTTATATATTTAACGACATCCATAATGACCTCCTTATTAAAAATATATTAGACACTAGTCTAAATAAATGTCAAGACATTTTTTAGAACTAGTGTGATATAAATGCTGTGTAGTAAAGTTATGGGCTTGCCACATATAGTAGGGCATTACCATCCTTGTTCAGAAACTGGGATAAATTCCGGTTCCTCATAGTAGTTATCAATAAGAAAGATAGCTAAGAGCCCTGTCTCATCAATTGTGTCTTTGAAAGTGATAAGGTCCATAGCCTTTAGCTCTTCAAGGTTAAGCTCGTAGTTAGCTAATGCACTGGAGTACGCTTCAATAAACTCCTCCCGGCTCTCGTACACAGTAAAGCCGCATCTAATAGCTATAGGATCATAATCTAGCTCTTTACCCATACTATCTTCAAGTTCTTCAATATATTCTGCGATCATAAATGTCAGTAATAAAATCGTTTATGTCTTCAAGCGAGGCTTCTGTTACATTAACTATGTCTAGTTCGTTATATAAGAACCTTAAAGTAAAGCGAGTAAAGACGTAGTAAAAGGAAACGGGAAACTCGAAGTCAGTTTCGCTGGGCTACAAATAAAAGGTGCCTTTCATTGCGCGAAAACTCGCTCTGTGATATCTACTATCAAATAAAGGTGAGCGTTCTAGACTGTCATCTGCAGCTGATTTAATTTCCTCCATAATATTTAAAAAAACTGTACACTCAAAGCGTCTCCGCCAGTTAATGGCGGAGACGCGGAGAAAGTTAGTGACTTCACGCTCGAAGCGCGTTTCGTCTTCAAAGATAAAGACTCGGTTGCATTCTGGAAAGAAGAGGATTTTCCCGACGATTCTATAGTAGAGACGCTCTTCATTGTTATCCTCTTCTGAAATAAAAAACTCGTGATAAAAGCTTAGGTACTCTGGCATCAATTCGCAGTTGTAATCGCTAAGCTTGTCCGTAATACGCCTTAAAACAGTTTTCATTTAATGCCTCCATAAAGTTAGCTAACCTTGCGGATTTTTAAAGCGAATTTCGGGACAAGACCAGCCTCAGCCGCGCGGGCGTAGAGAGCTGCGCCGGTCTTATCGTCAAATACGTATCTAAAAATGTCCAAGGGGTAATTGTGCTTGATGTGCTTGTCCGATTTGCCCAGGGTATAGTAAAGGTCATAGGCTTTCTTGTGAAAGTCGAAGTTGAAAGTAATAGGCTTCTCTGGTGAGCTGCGGTTCATAAGAGCCTTTAAGCTTTTGGGATAATTGAAGCCGAGGGCGCGGAGCTTTTGAACGGTGGTTACTGCTGAAAACATTTTGGATCTCCCTTCAAAAAGTTAAGGCGCGTCCACTTTCAAAAAGTGGGCTTGTGCTGAGGTTGTGAAAAAATACTAGCTATAAACAAGTCAAGCCCGCGGCGCGGGCTTGATAAGGAAATGATAAAGTTATATTGAGAGGTCAAACAATAATGCGTTGTAAATAGTGGAATAAATCGATTTAAAAATAAGCCATTAGAAAAATGGCGGGCGGCGTC
>JAITII010000029.1 GCA_031279515.1 Deltaproteobacteria bacterium | reverse complement strand
CCCCATCGTTGGGAATTGCCTATTCTCCTAATGATTACATCAAGTTAAGGGCAAATTATTCTGAAGGCTTTTCAATTCCAAATTCAGATCAATGGTTTGGAGATGGATCCTCTTATCTTCCCAGTCCAGATCTAAAACCTCAGCAATCAAAAAGTTTAGAGTTTGGAGTCGATGCATCTTACCTTTCCTTCGAAGGCAGTCTAACATATTTTATTTCGTCCTTTACGAATAAATTTGCCTCTTTGCCAACAGACATTCTGAACTCTTATGGTACACCCTACGAAAGATTTACCAATCTCGCTGGTGCTAAAATCAATGGTCTAGAATTATATTTAAGCTATGATATAGGAGAAGCCCTAGACCAAGAATTTTCCCTCAAGCCTTATCTTAACCTTACCTTGCTCACAAAAAGGGAAAATCGCGATGAGACTGCTGTGGTACCAATAGCAACAAGGACTCTTGGGTATACCCCGAAGTTGATGGCAAATTATGGCATCTCTTTCGATTATCCTGCTATTAAACTTTCTGCAGCGATCAATGCCAGCTATTTTGGAACCCGCTATGTTCAAAACTGGGATGATGCTGGTCCTCCAAGTTGGACAGCCCCCTGGTTGAACTACGGTGCCTTTACTGTGGTTAATTTAAGTCTTAAAAAGTCCCTTATAGAATTTGAAGACAAAGGCGAGCTAAGTCTCAAAGTAAATGTCGACAATGTGTTTGACAGAGACTACGCCTATACCATGACTTACTTGCTACCAGGACGAAATTTCTACGTTGGCCTGGTATATGATTACTAAACCTAAAGTTTTTTGGGTTAAATAAACATTTTTGGTGTGATGATAGCCTTTGGGCACACTAACTTGTAAGTTTAGTGGTGCTACTTCACAACAAAAACAGGGAAAGCTCCCCTTTGAAGATATTAATTTGAAGGGGAGTTTTTTTATGTTCAGTTTTGTCCAAGATAGTTTTTGAAAATCATCTTAAAAATTCCTTTAAGCTATCTTGTAAGTCCCTCGACAAACTTTATAAAGCCCGGTTGCTTGTCCTGTCGTTCCATAGCCTCTAGAGCGCTCAAAATATCGAGCTCCGACTTTAAGCTGTTTATTGGTTTGGCGTTTTTCCTAGTGAAAAAGAGTGTCTTGGTGATAAAATTTACGTCCCCCTGGACTGGCTGGAAGTAAATATAGCCGTCTTTCACAACTGGCGGCATGTAAAGTCCTTTTTTGTTGATTGTTTTTAACACAGCTGCCGGATCGAGATAATGGTTAAAATTCTTGTTGAGATACCGAATGTCAATAGGTTTGTATCCTTTGAGCCTGAAGCTTTCTATCATCACATCCTTTTTGATAATAGGATCGTGGGCGCACAGCCCCCCTTTTATAGGCCTTTCCGGATTATTGGGAATGACCTCCATCATCATACCGTAACCCTTTTCTCCCAAAAGCATGGCAAGCCCAATGGAGTCCAAGTCCAGTGCACCGGTTAAATAATCTAAGTCCTCAATATTGTACGAAACCATGTCATGGTAGGATTCTAATTCTTCCAAAAAAGCGCTTTGGGAAAAGTAGGAGCTTTCCCCTCCCTCATTCTGATAAAAAATTTGCCTATCCATGGTCTTTTGCATGATGATAAAGCCGTGGTTATGAAGATGCTTGGGGGAGGCGGGATCGAACTGCCAGAACCCGTCTTGGCGGGATAGCCCTAAAAAGGCTGGCTGGACCATGAACCAAAGTCCCTCAGGGGGGATTAAGCGGTACATATCATTTTTGACAGTCTTTATTATGTTGGGTCCACTCTCTTCCGAGACCACCACCAGCATCCTCTGACGGCTTAGGACCTCAAAGGGGTTAATTCCAAGTTCCCAGGCCAGATTACGGATTTCATACAACAGCTGAAAAAGGTGCCTGCGGCCCAGCTCTAGGGGCTTAAGGGTGGAATTAAAGCTTTTACCCCCTTCTCCCAACATTTTTTTAAGTTTTTCCGGGGTAATAAAAAATTTTGGGCCATGGCCCAAGCGGCTAGCCTCGCCCGCAGCTGTGTGCTCCCAGAGCACCCTTCCCTCTATTACGGCCTTTTTGCCCAAAAGTCTGCGTTGCTTATCGAAATCTTCCATGATGGCGACATTGACAGGTTCTTTCAAGGAGTCGAGGTTTGGATAGACATTTATGTCTTCCGCCGCAAGTTCCACTTCCCGAGCGTCCTTGTAAGCCCCAAGCCTTATATTAGCAATCTTCTTTACAGACTGGAGATAGCTTGCGAGAGAGTCCAAATTTAATTGATTCATATTTTAATGATATTAGTTAGAAAGATAAGAATAAAATAGAAACATAGAAATATTATAATAATTTAGAATATATTCTAAGAGCAATAAAAATAAATAATATATTTTATAATAAATTGATATAGTTAGATTTTTTATTCCCGTTTTTTACATATTCAGATCCTTTTTAAAAATCACAAAGCCCCAAGGGTTTCAAGGGCTTCAAGGGGCTTTGTGAATAAAGCTTTGGCTCAAAGCCCTTTATGACTCCACCAGAGTCTTTTCAAAGATTTCCATAGCAGCTGTCACCGCCGGAGAACTGTTACTATCTAAAAACGAAGTGGGCTCCCCTTTTTGGTCGGCATTGTAGATTACCGTATCGTCGGGGATTACTCCCACCAGGTCTATCCCTTCCTTATCAATTATCCCTTTGACCTCTTCGGATAATTCCCCGCGCATGCGGTTGATAATGAGGTACTTGTGCTTTATGCGGATCTTTAATTCGTCTACCAAATGCCAGATGCGTAAGGCCGCAGTCAGACCCCTTCTGGAGGCATCAGAAACAACAAAAAAGATGTCCATGTAACGGGCCGTAAGCCTAGAGATATGCTCCATACCAGCCTCGTTATCAATCACTTGATAGGGATAATTGTTCAAGGTCCTTTCCAAAACAGCTGCTAAGATAGAGTTGGCGGCACAGTAGCAACCTGAGCCCTCAGGCTGCCCCATGACCACCAGGTCAAAGTCATCTCCCTCAACTATGGCTTCTTGGGTCCTTAATTCAATCAAGGTGTCCTTGGTGATGGAAACATTGCCCACCGAAGACTTCATCTCTTCTCGGGCCTCGGAAAGGGTATGCTCGTAGGTCATACCCAAGACGTCCGCCAGATTCGCGTTAGAGTCCGCGTCCACAGCCAAGATGGGCACTTTACCTACCTTTGCCAGATACCTTATCGCTAACCCGGCCAGCGTGGTCTTACCAGTGCCGCCCTTGCCCGCCATTCCTATAATCATCGACATGTGAAAACTCCAGCCTTATCTAAAGGTTGATATTGATATAGATGTGTAATGGTATATTTACAAACTTCCGTGTTTTCGGATAGCCCTAATATTATAATAGAAAGATTCTAAAATGAGGAGCTTTGAAGGTTTAAACAGACTAAAACTCTAAATTACCGGGAGTCCTGGGAAAGGGGATGACGTCTCTTATGTTTCCTATTCCAGTAACCAGCATCAAAAGACGCTCAAAACCCAGACCAAAGCCCGCGTGGGGAGTTCCCCCCCAGCGGCGCAGATCCAGGTACCACCAGTAGTTTTCGGGTTTTAAGCCCAGCTCCTTCATGCGGCTTACTAAAACATCGTACCTTTCTTCCCTCTGGCTCCCCCCTATGAGTTCCCCCACCCTGGGCACCAAAAGGTCCATGGCGGCAACAGTCTGGTTATCATCGTTTATGCGCATGTAAAAAGGTTTTATGGTCTTGGGATAGTCGTAGACAAAGACAGGGCCCTGAAAATGAGTCTCTGTGAGATAGCGCTCGTGCTCTGTCTGCAGATCGCTACCGTAAAGGGGCATAAAGTCAAAGGAGGCCTCGGCTGAGGAGAGGATTTCTATAGCCTCTTTGTAACTTATCCTGGTATAGTCCTTTTTCTTAAGTTCCTCCAAGCGTAAAAGGAGTCCCTCTGAGACAAACTTATCAAAGAGCTCTAAATCTTCTGTGCAGCCTGAAGTTATCTGGGTTAAAACCGATTTCACCATGTCTTCGGCTAGATCCATGTCGCCAGAGAGATCCATGAAGGCAGCTTCCGGCTCTATCATCCAAAACTCCGCAGCATGGCGGGGGGTATTGGAGTTTTCCGCCCTGAAGGTGGGCCCAAAGGTGTAGACAGCGGTCAAGCCATGAGCTAAGATCTCGGCCTCCAGTTGGCCTGAGACAGTCAAGGACGCCGGTTTTCCAAAAAAATCCTCCGCCAGTGTCTTTAAGGGGGCTTGTGGATGTAGCCCACAAGCGGCCCCTGGACCCGGGGTTATGAGCTGGAAGAGCTCCCCTGCCCCCTCACAGTCATTTCCCGTGATGATGGGGGTATGGACATAGTAAAAGCCCCTCTCCCTAAAAAATGTATGGATGGCAAAGGCCGCCTCGCTCCTTATGCGCAAGAGGGCACCATACTTATTGGTGCGAGGCCTTAAATGGGCAATCTCTCTTAGGTATTCGTCCGTATGGCGCTTTTTCTGGAGGGGATAGTCCGGACCAGCGGGCCCCAAGACCCTAATCTCTTTTACCAAAAGCTCCCACTTCTGCCCCTTGCCTTGGCTTGGCGCCAGCTCCCCTTCGACCTCCAGGGCAGTGCCCGTGTTGATATCCTTGAAGGTATCCGCTTCTATTATCCCTTTTGGGAGTATCAACTGTAAGTTGGCAACCGAGGATCCATCCCCCAGCTCTATAAAGGAAAAATCCTTGGCGTCTCGGCGGGTACGCACCCAGCCCCGCACTAGGAGAGAATCCTCTGGAGCTGTAGACTTTAATATGTCTTTTATTCGTTTAACAGGTTTCATTGGACTCACCTTAAATAAAATCACAATAAAGAGTAGTCCCTTTAAGGGTAAAGCGCAAGTGCCCCAAAAAAACCTCCGTCTAAAATGCGGGTTTTATCAAATTAAAACTATTTTTAGTAAATTTATTAAGCTTATTGCAGAACTAGGGGAAAATCTATACAATCTAGCGTCGGGATAGGGAACCCCCTTACGGGAGCCCCCCCACAGATCCCGGCGGGCGCGTTTAACGCTACCTAAGCTCCTCTTAGGATATCTAGCGTCAAACCTCTCACTAGGATACGGATGCACAACTCTGGGCGCTGGGATTCGCCACCACCATCGCTTAATGAATTGTTCCCACGTCATCTTCCTCTTTTGCCCTCTTCTACAGATTGCTCTGTACCAGAGTAC
>JAITII010000028.1 GCA_031279515.1 Deltaproteobacteria bacterium | reverse complement strand
GAAGTCCCAGTCCCAGTTGAAGTCCCAGTCCCAGTTGAAGTCCCAGTTCCAGTTGAAGTCCCAGTCCCTGTTGAAGTACCAGTTGAAGTAACAATATCGCTAGTAAGCCACGAGAGCTCCTTAGTTAGAAAATTAATTTTACTAGTCGGTTTGAATTCAATTGCCCATTTCCTAAAGTCGTTTGGAAATTTTTCTTTCACTTGTATAAGGGCGTTAAGTTGGGAGAAAGTTTCACTGCTGGGAAAAAGTGTTATCCCTTTTTTCTGAGTAAAATCGTCGTAAATTTCTTTGGAATTACCATATTGAGGAGGTTTGAAGTTTGTACGGACTACTACCATTTTTCTAGATGTCATTTTCTCAGAAATACCTGATAAAATCATGGCATTGGATAAATCATTAACATATGATGTTCCATGTCGTTGTGTCATAGCAAATACATTTAATGATCGTTGGTTACCAACTTGTGTCATTTTAAAGGCAACGAAAGTGGTTTTTGATTTTGTAAGTTGTCCTTTTTCAATTTCAATATGCTCAGCAATTTTAGAATTTTTTTTCTCAGCTATACAAAAATCTGCGAAAACATCTAGGGCCTTGTTCAAAAAATTAGTATTTTCGTCTTTTGATAAATTTGGTAATTCACTATTTGAAACTTTTCCATAAAGCTCATTTATGTCCTTCATAATATCTGGCGTGGGGCCATTTCCAGAACCAGTACCACCTGTATCATTTTCATCCCACTCTGTAACCTCTCCGCGAGTAAGGCAAGTATGTATGTGCCTATTGCATGCGCTAAGGACGTCTCGAGGTAGTGCATCTTTGTGGTACTCAAAAAAGGAGTCCGGAAACGGAAAGGTTACATAAGACGGCGTAAAGCCAACCTCTTGATTTGCTTCTTTGAGCCTTAAATAAACCATCTTTTTGAGTGTTTCAATGTCACCAGGGGGAGATAATATAATAGGATTGTCAAAACGGTCTTTAGCGGATTTTAAAGCATTGTTCTCAAATGAATTCCAAGCGTCGCCGATTATTGCTACTACGGAAAATACGCGAATTGAATTGGAATAAAGCGTCATAAATTCTGTGCTTAATCTCTTAAGTAATATTTCATGCTCACTTAATTCATCCTGCATTTCTCTCTGATTTTTAGAGCCTTTGGATTGCAAGGTCAGATAGTTGCCAATGAGAGCATCAAGCTGATCTATAGCTAAAATTGTAAAAGATCCGTTTAAAGACATGAGCCATGTTAAACCAGTAAATAGTTGTACAGGTTCCTTTTTGGGTAGGTGCAACTGCAATGTAAGTTTGTCACCTTCACTATAAAAGTAGGTTCCTTGTAACCAGTAGTAAGCTTCCCGGAATAGATCCATGCTGTCATCATTGACTACCAGATGAAAGAGAGCATTTATTAGACCCTTATGGTCGGCAGATTTATTCTTGTGGGTTGTAAATAGACCTTTTTCCACATTTTTTACTGTTTCTTTAATTTCTTCTTGACTGAAGTTTGTTTTTGTTTTTTGTGACAGATCATCGAAGATGGGGTTATGATGGCACTTTGCCTCAATCATTAAGTTTTGTAATAATGTATAAATTTGAGGCTTAATAGCATTATTGTCTCGTTCTGCTAACAAGGCATCAACAGTTGCTATATTTAGTGAAGTAAAAAGGTTTATAACTGATTGTAAATCTACAGGTATAAAAAAAGCATTGTTTTCTTTCGATTTTGAATACAAATCGGAGAGAATATGTGTTTTACCTGATCCGGCGTTTCCAATTAGAGGAAGAAGGAGAGCTGATTTGTTTGAAGACTTTTTTTGGAAGTTATTAATTTTTTGTGCAAATACTGATTTTATATTGGCGTTTATTTCTGGCACGTCGTACTTGGGTTGCTGGAATAGATCGGAAATAGTGGAAGCTTTATTAAAATCTGCTTTTTCTAAAGCTTCAAAGGCTAGTTTTTTATCATCTTTCAACTCTGTCATTTGGGCCTGCCTAAAATTAAGAATTTTTTGTAAAGTGATTAAGTTGCAGTTGAAACTTAATGTACTTTAATACTTTATCTGACTTGTGTCAAGCTAGAAACTATTCTTTTTATCTTTATATAGGTTAGATTTTATATTTTCTCTGCAAATTTTTAAATTAATTATATTATATATCATTTTTACTTATGGGTTCACGGGGTTTTTCCCGCATAATATGCTAATAAAGATATAATTTTGTTCTAAATCTAGTAGAATTCAGTATTTAGTAGTTGTATTCCTTATGGCCTTATAATTGTTGTGGTGCCCTGGCAAAACCAGGACTAGACAAAATTATGAGCCAATAGGACTGGTTTCACAAGGGACCTGGCCCTTCATCAAAAATGACCCAATTTTTGTTCCAGAAAATGGTCTATTGGCCCTCAACTCTAGGGGTGCTGTATTAAAGGTATCACATTTTACTGCTCTTTTCAGATTAATCTCTTATTATTACAAGGTTCTAGGATTTTAGGGTAAGGATTTCCTGTTACTGGCGAGGCGTTTTTTCCTTTCTCGCAAGTTAATTGCGGTCAAGTTAGCGGCTTTATACTTGATAGTATATTGCCACTTGGCTTAACCGCAGGACACCTTTTGGATGCTGCCTTTGACCCTCTAGGTTTATGAGCCTTTGAGTTCCGGCTAGGGGCTTGGGTGGGAGCTATGGGTCCTTTAGGCAGCCCCAGAACCTTTTTTAAAAGGCTCTGGGGTTGCTGCAATACGTTTTAATGTCCTCTTTTTAGACGAGATTAGAGTATTGACAAGAGAAGCCTTGGAGTCGGCTTCAGAAGTCTTTTTATGTTGAGATGATAGAGAAGAGATTTGAGTTTTTGAATGACTTTTCGGGCCTTTATCTTTACACATTTAGTAGGAATAATCTTACGTCGACTCTTTTTGACGGACTTAGCCTTACACTTGACCTTTTTTTGTTTCTTATTTGTTAGAGACGACTTAGGCTTCTACTTTTTATGTTTCTTATTTGCTAGAGACGCCTTAGGCTTCTCCTCTTCTGGTTTATGGTCTGATGATGAGTCGGGCCTTGGCTCTATAGGTTTGCCCTCCAAAGGTCAAACTCCTTCTTTGGCCTTTTGAATCTTAGCTTGCTCTTTATTATGTCGTTTAAGCCTTTTATAACCTTCCTTGCACCGATCAGTATATTCCTGAGGGATAGTCTCTTCCAAATTGACAAGGGAAGGTAACGGTTTGCCGTCCAAATAGTTGTTAATAAGCTCAGTTAAATAGGCCTTAAGGTTTACATCATTTTTCAAACATACGGTCTTATAAATTGTCCATAATGCTTCATTGCACCAGTTTCCTTCAACGCTTTGAGTGGCTAAACTCATCTTTCTGTCAATGACTGGACTTCTAATGGATTGCTCGGCGGATTATCCGATGTTTCGGATAATCCGCCAAAAGGGGCTTAAGTAAATCCGACACACCAGGGGAGGGAGCCTAAATCGCCATAAACTCGTAATCGCTTACGCTATGAAAGCGTTTTAACACTTTTTGCATCACGATCAATATTGTGCTCAAATTTCTCATGTTGATTTTTTAATGCTTATTACTATCTTTAAATGATTGATTGAAACAATCTGCGGCTAATGTTTTTCTAATATTTTAAATTTTCTTTATTTGATAATAAAGCTACTAAAGAATGGAATGCATACTGTTTCCAGTTGGTCTGCATGATTGACCTCTTCCTGTACTTCAGAGAAATCGCCACATTCCAATTTAACAATCATATTATCAGTCAATATTAACCTTGCGTCTATATCACGGTATCTTTTATTCCTGCCTTCGGGAATATGCTTTAACTGCATATCAACAAAAGGAAAGTCAGTATCCATGGTTATTATGTAGTCTTGCAATCCTGTGAAGCGGGATACCAAAGCTTCAAGCCCGGTATTCACTAATTCTTCATCCCATACCCCATGTTCAGTTTGGTAATATACAGGGATACTATTGTCTGGTATGAAGGCCAAAGTAAGATATGTTCCGCTCTTTTCCACATCGCTGCCAGCATATGGTCTTGTGTATTCCATCAAGACTCCTTCTATGGGAGACGAAGAGATAAAGTCAGGTGGGATTTTTACAGTGGCGTCAAGTCCATAAGCCAAACTCTTGCCTTTAGTGTTGTATTCTGTCCAATTATCAGTTTGGGCAAAAGCTAAGCTTGAACAGGCAATTATGACTAATAATGAGAAAATTAGTAGCTTCATGGCACTATCTCTTAAAATACAATAGCAACAATTTTCCCACGAATTGCGGGAGTAATTAAAATGCCTTTAAAGAGTACCTAAAAAGGCTAAGATAATTTTTTTCTACAACAATTTATTTCCAATTACCAATGATGATAAAGGGTGCCCAATAAAAGGGGTGCGAAAAACCTTTCTCATTCCAAGGCTTACCTTTTGGTGGTGAGATAGGGGCAGCCTCTGAATCCTGGCTACTTAAAGGGATCCCTCTTTGAGACACAGTAATACGGTCTTCCATATTCTTTATCAACAATTGCGCCTCCCTTAAAGATAACGCTTTGTCCATATTTTCTTGGTAGCGCAATCGGTAAAACTCTCTCATAAGTAGCCCAGTAGATGTATCATCTACTGGCCAAAGGGCGGCAATCACTGCTGTTACGCCCTTGTTTAGAGAAAGCGCTGCAAAACCCTCTATTTCACTTCCGTCTCCATCTGAGAGTCCTGCGGCGGTGTCGCAGGCAGAAAGTGTCAAGAGATCTAAACCGCTAAAAGGTAGTTCCGAAGACCTTCTTTCAATATCGCGTAAGTGTAGTTTATTTCCATCTCCCAAGAGAAGAAAAGACTGATCAGGAGCAAATGCATCAAAATTAAAGTGGCTCGCTATGTGGACAATGTTAGCGCCCATTAGTAATGAATCAGATAAGTTGTTTAAAGTGAATTGATCGTTAAAATAAACTTCGCCAGGAATAACCCCTCCTGAGCCATCCACTTGTATTATACCAAGTATCTCATCTTCCACAGCGACAAGCGGGCTAAAACCTGCCTTGGATTCCGTAAGACCAAGCCCAGCTGCGAATGGAGGCTCTAAGGTAATTGTCCTTATCTTGTCTCGAGCTGCCTCTGCAAAGTAGGCTATAGAGTATTTCTCAATTAGCCATTTCTCGCCATCGTATAACGCTGCCATGGGGGCGTACCTTAATGAGCCATCTAAGGAGAACATGATAGTTGTAGCATTTGATTCTGTAAGTTCAGCTGAGATAGGTTCAATAAGAAGCTCGTAGAGTTTTTTCCCGTCTTCTCTTGGGTCATAGTAAGGATCTTTAAGAAGCTCAATGAAATCTTGGGTTAATTTATTCAAATCATCACGGGTTATGTCCACTGGTTTGACCAATAAGACATTGGAGCTCGTTAGAAAAAGGTATAGGGTATCTTTTGTGATTAAAGTATGGACTAAAACAGTGCCTTCTCCTAAGGTCATTAAAGTACCTTGCAGGGTTTCCAGATTTCTTATAGATGATATGTCAACCCCAGAACTTTCGGTTTGTGAGGCTTCTTCCAAAAGAGCCGGTAGTTCTTCTACAAAGTTACGATAATCTTCAATGGCACTGTTGATATCTTCGTGTAATTTGGCCAGCTCTATTTCTTCCCCCTCTGATAGACCTTCATTTTTCTTCTTTTTTAAAAGTATCTGCCGTTTATTTACCAGTGCTGATATCGTCTGACTTGCTTCTTCTTGGGCAACAATTATTGGTCCTTCAGCGGTTCCTGATAATAGTGTTACCCTCCCCTTAGGTGTAATTCCTGGTGCTTCAATAGGAATCAATTTGCCAGCTTCCTCTTGCTTCAAGAGAGAGATAACCATTTGGGCTTCTTCTTCGCGGCCACTTTCTATAAGAATTTTGGCTAGGTAATGATAACGGTCTTCCACTAATAGCATAAAGCTTAAGGCTAGCTGATCTTCCATGGAATTAATGTTTGCCCGTATATTTTGAGCTGAGTTTACTGATAATTTCAGATAATAAATAGCCTCATTAAGATTATTAGATTTATAATATAATTGGCCAAGGTAATAGGCACACGATCCTGTAATTGGGTGAAAAATTCCTAAAGTTATTGCTGCTGAATCAAATGCCTCTTTCATTAGCACAGTGGCATCTTTATCTTTTTTAGTTTCTTGTGAATTTTGAATATTGGAAGCAGCATGGTTAACACCTTGGTTAATATCTTCGTTTGTATCATCAGAAGTAGTTGTATTTCCTGATGAATCTGATTGAAGCATTTGTCCAGTAATTTCTATAAAGTCGCTTGTTATCAATGCTGTTTCAAAAGTATCTTCCATAAGTACTTTTTCTGCATTGAAATCATCTAGATCAGACAAAACCAAGGCTAAATTTCTTTTAATATTTATTGTCCTAGGATGATCCGGACCGAAATAGTCTTCACTTAGTTCCAAGGCTTTCGAAAATAAAGTTATAGAGTTTCTTCTGCCATCTTGAACATAGCTTATGGCCGCTAATGCACTATTAACTACGATTGAATCAGCTGTATCTATTTCAGTATTTTCAAGTAGTTTTGTGTACAATTCTTTAGCTTTGTCGTAATCCCCAATTCGATAATATAGTAATGCTAAGTTTCTTGTTGATAAAACGACTACATCTGCATTTAGTACTTGTAAATATAATCTCTGTGCATTAGTTTCATCACCTAAATCATAGTATATATTTGCCAAGGATAATTTAAGATTTAACAAATACATTAAGTCTTGTGATATACTTTGTTCTTCCATAGCTGCAATGATTTCAGTATAAGCTGTTTTAGCAAGTGCGAAATCACCAAGGAGATTTACCACATGGGCTATAGAACGTCTAAGATCCATGACGAAAGAATCATCAGAATCATATTTCTGTAAGCTTGTGTTTAATGCTTCAACGTATAGCTCATATGCTAATTGGTAATTACCTAGAGCCTCGTAACATTCCGCCATGTAAGATATTGAAGATAGTATTATAATGTCATAAGGGTCTGTAAAGACATCCTTATTTTCCAATATAGTTTCTATTATGCCTATAGCTTTTTCGTATTTGCGGATTATTATGTATTGATAAGATAGGTTATATAAATCTCTTATTGTATCAACATTATGCACGCTATGTATTTTTGTTTGTATTCTTACAATTTCTTCATACATTGCAGTCACAAATTCTTTATCTCCAACATTGTCCTTGTTTAATGCAAACACTTTTAATATATATACCCTTTCAGGTGAATACTCTCCGAAAACGTATGTTGTTTGGTCTAAAAATTTTTGCGGCGATGTTGTATCAAAAATTTGACTTAATAAATTCCATAGTTCTCTTAATTTTTTTTCGCCTTTTAGTCTGTATTTATTCTTTTCATAAACATCTTTTTCACTTTGATCACTAAAGAATGCCCTTAGTTCCATGAATACAGTTCGTAGATCATTATTACCAAATCGTTCTTTTGATTTTTCTGCCAGATTAACAAAAATATCCCTTGCTTCTGCATATTTTCTGTTCAAAACAAGGTTTTCTGCATCCTTCCTCATCTTTTCCCATTCTGGTTCTGTTGACGCAAAATTCCATTCTGGGAGCCAGTTTGAGCCCACACCTCCATCAGTAGAAGTGCTAGTATTCTCTTGTGCTATAGATGGAAGAGAAAGTGCAAAGACTAAGATGATGGCATTAATAATTATACATAAGGGGGTTTTTAACGTCATGCATAATTTATCTTCTACCCCTTCTTTAGTAACCTTCATTATTAGTTGCCTCTGTGTTGGATCTTAAATACACTTCATTGGATCAGGATTATATCTAGTTTAAAAATTCTCTCATGGTGATAGTTTATTAGTTCTAATGATAAACAGATCTTTTAGCTAAAAGATAGTATTTACATAAGAGAACTTATGAGTCTTTACAAAGCAAAAAGTCTTCTGACTTTATTTATTATACTTAAGTTTCAAGCATTTTTCAATTTTTATTCTTCACTAGGCAAAAAGGGCCTTTCTAGCCAGATATATCAATATCTACTAGATCTTCTTGTGCCTTTTAATATATTTTACGACATTTTTTATCTTTTCGCCCGCATTTTGAACCGAACGGATTATCTCAGAATGCGCAAGACGTAGGACCCTATATCCTGAGAGCATCAAGATATAGTCTCTGTTTCTGTCCTCTATAAAGGCTTTTTGGCTCCCGTGGAATTGGTAGCCATCCACCTCGATTATTAATTTTCCTTCCTTCCACAAGATATCAACTATTAGCCTCTTCTTGTTGTATGCTATTACAGGAACGTTGAATTGAAATAATGAGGAAAGACTTTTGGATTTAGAAATATAGTTATGCAGCATGAGCTCGCCGGGACTTTGTATGTTGGGTACACCTTCTTTTACGACAAAGGGATGAGGGGTATATTCAATATCTTCGTCTTCCCCATCCAGGCCAAAATCTATTGGGTCTAGATGCCCTTCTAATTTTCCCGGTTGTGGGTTATTGTTTCCCTCAATTTTCCCCTTGCTTAAACCTTTTGATTTTTCAGATTTTATTTTCTGCGGCGGGTCAACTATTGGCAAATCGTTTATGGCAGGGTGCGCTTTCAGCTCTTCAGGAAGAAAGACTATCACCTCGAGGCCAGTATTCCTAGCTAGCCACTGGCTTGCCTTAACAGTTTCCACCAGGGAGCTGCCCGAGTCAACATCTTCCAACGAGTAAATTATCTTGAGCCCACTGTACTTATGCCCTAAGGCCAGGGTTAGTTGTTTGACTTGAATTTCTTTGGGGTAGTCAGCGAAAAAGGGGGGCTGATTATTATAAACACACTTCGTCAGAGTATTTTTTAGCCACAGAGGCTCAACGTCACGAATCCTCGAGGCGCGCTCGAGGACTTTAAACATGTTGGAAGTGTTGGTGTCAAAATCAATTAGACTTTCCAGGGGACTCTGTACTGTCTCTAGATCGTACCAATCCGGCCAAAGGTCTAAAGTCGCCTGGGCCATGGAATTAATGGCAAGGTCTATAACCTTGTTTGATGAACGCGGTCCAACTAGTACATCTACGTAGGGACCTTCGTAGGACTCTAGAAGGTCATTGAGTTTTTGACCTTTTAGATTATTATTATAAGTTACAGCGTGGGGAGCAGTCACAGTTTATATCTTCTCGTATTTTGTAGCTGCGGCCGAAGCCTAAATTCCCACTACAAAAGGTTCTCTTTATAATTTACAAGAATTTCCGGCCTCTGTCCAGAGGAGAAACATAAGAGCTCTTTCCATTTTCTATTTCTCCTGTGCCGGCTTGGGTTCAACTTGTCTCTTCTTTTTGAGGCGGGCCCTCCTAGCTTCCAGCTTTTCTCCAAGGGCCTTTTCCCTTCCCCTGTCAGTTGGATGATAGTACTCGCGTCCAAGGAGCTCTTCCGGGAGGTGATCTTGATCAACTTCAGCGTCGGTAAAATTATGGGCGTATTTATAGCCTTTTCCGTAGCCTAAGTCCTTCATGAGTTTGGTGGTGGCGTTACGGATATGTAAGGGTACAGGCAGGTGCCCGTACTTGCGGGCGTCATTTATGGCTTCGCCAAATGCTGCGTACACGGAATTGGATTTAGGGGCTAAGGCCAAGTGCACAGCTAGGTGGGCCAGGGCGAGTTCGCCTTCCGGGGAACCCAAGAGCCTGTAGGTCTCTAAAGCGCTGGTTCCCAAGAGGATCCCCAGTGGGTCCGCCAAGCCCACATCCTCAGAGGCAAACCTTATCATCCGTCTCAAGAGATAGATGGGGTCTTCGCCCCCTTCTAACATACGGGCCAGCCAGTAGAGGGCCCCGTCGGGGTCGCTGTCACGCAAGGATTTATGCAGGGCCGAGATGAGGTTATAGTGTTCTTCAGCTCCCTTGTCGTAACGCCAGGCCTTTTTTTGTACAGCTTCAGAGATTATTTCCACAGTCACCTCCCTTTGGCCTGTCTCGTCGGGACCGGCCAAAGCGGAGGTGAGCTCCAGGGCATTATAGAGGGATCTGGCGTCCCCGCCGCTGCTCATGATGAGAAATTCACGGGCCTTGGGTCCTATGGTGAGTCCTAGGCCCCCCAGTCCCCTTTCAGAATCAGAAAGGGCCAATTCTATGAGCTCATTTAAATCTTCCTTGGTCAAAGGTTCCAAGACCAGGACTCTAGCCCTGGACAGAAGGGCTGGGATGATCTCAAAAGAGGGGTTTTCCGTGGTGGCGCCAATGAGCGTAATGAGCCCGCTTTCCACATGGGGCAAAAAGGCGTCCTGCTGTGCCTTATTGAAGCGGTGGATCTCATCTACAAAGAGTACCGTGGGCCTACTTGAGACCTTGCGGCTCTTCATGGCGTCTTTCACCACCTCCCGCACATCCTTGATGCCGGAAAGAACAGCTGAAAATTCTACGTAATCCGCCTGGGCCTTCTGGGTTAAGAGCCTTGCCAGACTGGTCTTTCCAACCCCTGGAGGACCCCAGAGAATAAGAGATGCCACTTGACCTCTCTCGTAGAGGAGTCTTAAGAGCTTACCTTTTCCCAGAAGGTGCTTTTGTCCTATAAATTCATCTAAATTGCGGGGACGGAGGCGTTGGGCCAAGGGAGCTAGGTTAAATTGTTGTTGGGAGAGGCCGGAATATTGCGTGTCTTTGTCCATATAGTTTGCTATTTGCCGGTGAGGCGGTCGTAGAGCTTTTTAGCCTGGAGGATGAGATGAGTTATTGATCCATCATTATTAATTATGTAATTAGCTAGCCTCAGCTTTTCGCGGATAGGCCACTGATTGGATAGAATACTTTTGGCGGCCTTATGTCCCATGCCATCGCGTTCCATGAGTCGGGAGATTTGTTTTTTTGGACTTAAGTAGCACAAGATAATGGGATTAAAGAGGCTAAAAAGGTTGACCTCAAAGAGTAGGGGTATATCAATTAGGACCAAAGGCGCCTCACCTAAGGAGGAAAGCTCATCTAGCATGCGCATCCAGGTGTAGGGATGGATTATTAATTCCAGCTCCTTGCGGAGCTCTTCACTAGCAAAGATTTTCTTGGCTATATACTTGCGATCTAAGGCTTTTTGTCCTTCTAGTTTTGCCTTGGGCCCGAAGATCTTAAGGCAGGCCTCATAGCCCTGGGTTTCGGGAGCCAAGGCCTCGCGGGCCAAGATGTCAAAATCAATTAGTTTGGCCCCGAAGGCCACCAAGAACTCGCATAAGGTGGATTTCCCTGAGGCTATGCCCCCTGTAACCGCCACCCTCAATCTACCGGGGGAGGATTTTAAAAAGCCTTCTGGATCTACTGCCCAATTTGGAGGAGGGCTAGGTTCCGACCTGGGGGTTAAAGATGGCAACTTTGGGGTTCCTAGTGGGGCCTCATAGCCCATGGCAAATTCAATAAAATCACTGGGGGCATCAATTATTATCTGCGCTCCGGCCTTTTTAATTAGCTCCGGGCTCCTAAAGCCCCAGGATACCCCCACCGGGATAAATCCCGCCTTTGTGGCCAGGATCATGTCCACATCGCTGTCACCTAGATAGAAGATCTCATTAGGTTCCCTTGCTAAAAGCTTTGCTGCCTCTAGGGCGCCTTGGGGGTCGGGCTTGTGCGGCCTATTGGAACTAGCTCCCAGCACGGCCTTGAAGGTGTTGGGAAAGAAGTGGTCTATAACTTCAACGGTGTTTTCGTGGTCTTTGTTGGAAAGGACGGCCATAGGCCAATTTTTGGCCTTAAGCTCCTCTAAGAGCTCTAAAATACCGGGGTAGGGCACAGTGGCATCTGTCTGGTGCTCTCTGTAGTCTTTTTTGAAGACCCTTCTAAGCTCTTCGGCATTTTCTTCAGTCTGCATAGCTGGAGGAAGCGAGACCAAGGTGAGGCGAAAGATGCCGTTTCCCACCATTTGCCGATACTCATCCTCGCTATGCTCGGGATAGCCCAAGGCAGAAAGCGACCGGTTAAGGCTTTGGGAAAGATCGGGCAGGGTATTTAAGAGGGTGCCATCTAGATCAAAGATAACGCCTGGAGTTTTGGAGCTAGGATTTATTTTTGGAAATCGGGGTCCAGTCATATTTGCCCTTTATTATTGCCGGGGCTGAAGTAAATTCAGACTGAAAGGCAGTAAATTGGGGCTACTTTTTAGCTTGATTCGCAAAAAATAGCCAAAGCATTCGCTTTTAAGATAGTAGAGACACCTTTTGCTCGTGGAAGATACCAAGCTAAATGGGCCTTTAATTATCTCTTTATTTTAGCCGATTTTTATTTTAATTCAGAGATCTTAGAGCTAAGGGGCTCGTAAAGCCTTAAAAAGACCTTAGGGGACATTTGTCATGCTGTTAACATGTTCTCGTAAATATATATTGTGACACTAATTATATATAATTAAAGTTTGATGATAAGTATTTATAAAATTAAGATATTTTTAGACTATATATATCTAAGAATTTTTCCTCTTTTTCAGGTTTTTTTGTGGCATGTGTCTTGCTCCCAGCTTCCATAAGGGAAGTTTTTTCCTTTGACTAAGCCTTAAGGGCTTTGTAGCTATCATCAAAGGTGGCGCAGATATTGCTTTAAAGGTATTCAATCGGGTTTTCTTTAGAAACTTGAGGAAAAAACTGCAGTCCATTATGAGGAGCAAAACATGATAGAAGATGGCGTGACCATTGAACCGGCAAATCTAAGTAATTCCAATAATCCAGAAGAGCAAAACCTTGTCAAAGAAGGCGAAAGGTCCTTTGAGGCAGGTGACATAGCCAAGGCCGAAGAACTTTTTATATTAGCGGCAGAAGAGTGTCCGGGCAATGTGCAGGCCTTGAATAACTTGGCGGTTGTCTCTCTTACCAAGGGGGACAAAAGGGCGGCCCTTGGCCACCTTAAGTCCGCAGTAGAGATAAAGCCTGATTTTTTAGAAGCCCGTTACAATTTGGCTGAGCTCTATATCTTAGATAGCAAGTGGTCCAAGGCAGTCAAGGAACTGGAGAATATCTTAGCTTTTAAACCCGGCGATCTGCCTACTATTAAGAGACTGGCCCAGGTGTATGTGAGCATGGGCCAGGAGGAAAAGGCTAAAGAGCTATTAAGCGACTCAGATAACATAGCTGCCATGAAGGCCTTTATTAACTCACTGTGGCTGGGCATCAAGTTTTACTCCATGGCAGAAGGGCTCTCTACTAAGGATCGTTTGGAAAAGCTCATGCTGGCTGTTTTAAAGCTTATAGATGGCCAGGATGGCAGGAGCCAGGCCTTTAAGCTGGTGGGCGAAGACCCGGATGATGGAAGGGAGATAATCCTGGAAAACTTAGCTGAAAGCTTTTATTACCAAGAGTCCAGCGACCTTTCAGGAGAGGCTAGGGCAGGTGACCCC
This sequence comes from Deltaproteobacteria bacterium, assembly GCA_031279515.1. Classification (GTDB taxonomy): domain Bacteria; phylum Desulfobacterota; class Desulfarculia; order Adiutricales; family Adiutricaceae; genus JAITII01. The sequence goes on along the minus strand of JAITII010000028.1, from coordinate 8,064 downwards.
GAAAAGCCGGAGCTGATACTAACCATTGGTGACCATGAGGACTGGCGTATCTTTCACGATGCCCTAAAAGCCGAGATGCGCGCTGAAGGCGGCTGCCTGGGAGATTTTACCCAGACCCGTAAGGTTCTAAGGCAACAGTCAGAGCTTCAGAAATATAACCTGGATCTCACTTTGAAATATTTCCAATCCAATGTGGGACCCTGTGACTGCCACGTCTTAAGGGCGGTCCTTGTTTAAATCCCAAGCCAAATAGGCCCTTGGGGCCTATTTGGCTTTTAAGATAGAATACTAAAGAGCCTAGTGCCTTTAGAGAATTAGGTAATGATATGCCCTTTGATCCAAATCAACTTTTAAATTCACCCCTGGGACTCCATTCTTTTAAGCCCCAGGCCGCACCCGTCCCCCCTATTGCCCCCAAGGAGGCAGAGGAGATAGTCTCTCCGCCAGCTTATGACAAAGCCATGTACCGCGACGCTTACAGCCGCTTGGGGCTTTTAAGCATAGCTAATGTGGCGGATTTGGGTTGCGGATGCGGTAATTTCACTGGAGTCATGGTGGAAAAGAGACAAAAACCCGAGGTTTACATAGGCGTGGATTTTAGCCATAGCCAGATAAAGATAGCCAAGGCCGCATATCCGGGCTGGAACTTTATTTACGGTGACTTTACTAATCCTCAAGTCATTGAAAAGTACGAGCGTTACGAGGCCTATCTCTTATTACATGTCTTGGATACCATGCCGGATGAGCTCCCCTTTTTGGAGAGCATCCCAGAAGGAAAAAAGATAATCTTTTCAATGCCAAGAGCTGAAAGGGAGGGTTCTTTAAGGTATTTTCCCGATAACCTAAGCTTAAAAAACCGCTACTCAGGGATCTTGAATATTCGCTCCGTAGGGAGCTTCAAGACTCCCCAGGATACCTTTTCCATGGTCTTGGCCGAGCGCTGGTAGAAAAGGCAAATTATGACTCTAAGTGCGAGGAAAAAAGCTCAAAGGCAGAAGATAGAAGAACTTGCAGACGCAATGGGCGTGGAAATCCTGGCTCATTTTTACCAGAGGGAAGAGGTGAAGGACCTAGCCCATTTCGTGGGCGGGAGCCGCTCTATCTTGGAAAGGGCAAAGGTCTCTAAGGCCAATGCCTTAGTTATCTGCGGTGTGAGCTTTGTGAGCGATATTGCAATGGGCATTAGGCCCGATATCCCTGTCTTGGTACCCAGGGCGGACGCCTCTTGTCCCTATAGCGAATCTTTGGCCCCTGAAACAATAACTAAGGTGCGAAAACTCTATCCAGAGGCAATAATTGCCGCAGGGCTAAAGACCCATAAGAGCCTATTAAAATATTGCGATATTATCCTTCCACCAAATCCCACCCCCAGTTATTGGGAGAAATTTAATGGAAGACGTGTGTTTGTGCTTCCATCTTTAGATGAGGCACCTTTTGGGCTCCCCGGTGTCCAAGTCTTTGGAAAGGCCCCTTTATGCCAGATCCATGCACAGATAGAAGCAAAAGAAGTCTTAGAGGCTAAAGAGCGTTTTCCCGCTGCTACGGTCATAGCTAATATCCTTTGCACCCCTATGGTTAAAGCCTTGGCAGACTATGCCTTAGATAGCGACGGCATAGCTGATTTTGTACGGGAGAGCACAGGGGAAGAGTTCTTAGTTATTGCGGAATCAGGTTTGGTAATAAGCCTTGCCATCTTAAATCCGGGAAAAAAGTTTTACGAGCTGGAAACGGAGATGTTCTGTCCCAATATGAAACTTACCAATATCAAGGACATCCTTTATGCGCTGGAAGAATTAATGCGCCAGCAGGGTGGACTTAGTGAAACTGGAAAGTTTTCGCATAAGGAGAGAAACAATGCTCTATTTGGATAATGCAGCCACCTCTTTTCCCAAGCCCCAAGAAGTCATAGATGCAATAACTATTGCCCTAAATGCCCCGGCTTCTCCGGGCCGCAGCGGCCACAAGCCGGCCTTGGAGGCCTCCAGGGTAGTCTATAGGGCCAGAAAGGCAATAGCCAAGCTCTTTGGAATAGGTAATCTGGAGAGGGTGGCCTTTACGCCCAACATAACCTGGGCTATTAACATAGCCCTCGGTGGAATAGGCCTTAAAGCTTACGATCACGTGCTCTCAAGCGCCTTAGAGCACAACTCCACGGCCCGTCCCCTGGCGCTACTTGCGGAAAAAAACATCATAACTTGGGAAACTGTTGCCCCGGGTCCCGACGGGCTCCTAAGGGCAGAAGATTTTGCCTCCAAGCTCAAGCCCAATACACGCCTAGTGGTGCTCTGCCACGGCAGCAATGTAACTGGCGCCTTGGCCCCGGCCAAGGCAATCAAAGAGGCCATAGGCGAGGTACCTATCCTTTTGGACCTGGCGCAAACAGCAGGTGCTATGCCTTTAGAGGACCTGGGGTCCTGGGCGGACATCATAACCTTTACCGGGCATAAGGGCCTTTTGGGACCAACAGGTACTGGCGGGCTCTACTTAAAGGAGGGAATAGGCTTTCAGCCATTGGCCGTGGGCGGCACTGGTAGCCGTTCCGAAAGCCTTTCCCAACCTGACTTCCTGCCAGATGCCTTGGAGGCGGGAACCTTAAATACCCATGGCCTAGCTGGTCTTGCAGCTGGGGTAAACTACCTTTTGGAAAAGGGCTTAGACAAGGTAAGGGAGCATGAGCTTAATTTAGTTAGCGTCTTTTTGGAGGATATTTCTAAGATCTCAAAGCTCAGCATCTTGGGACCAGGACCGGGTATTTTGCAGAGGGTGTCCACAGTCTCTTTAAACATAGAGGGCTGGTCTTCCTCGGATCTGGCCGGGGCTCTGGAGGCGGAATATGGTATTATGACCAGGTCCGGGCTCCACTGCTCACCATTGGCCCACAAGGCCATGGGAACATTTCCCGGGGGCGCCGTAAGGTTCTCCTTTGGACTCTTTAATACTTTAGAAGAGGCCCGGCTAGCGGCCAAGGCCCTGGAAGAGCTGAGTAAAAGGAAAACTGCGAGGAAAAAATCTTAGGCTGATGGCAGAGGAAAATGGGGAAATCATCTTGGTCTTCGCTTCCAACACGATCATCTTGGAAGTGGAGGAGCTCTTGGAAGAAAAAGAGCTTCCTTTTGTCCTCATACCAGTGCCTAAGGAGGTTAATCCCAACTGCGGACTGGCGGTAAGTTTTCTGGAAGAAGACAAAGATCCTATCCTAAGGGAGCTAGATAGGGCAAATCTCTGGCCCCAGTCCAGCTACTTGAGAAAAGGTGACGATTTTAGGGACTACCCCGTCTCTAGAATTTAAGTTTGGCCCTGATACCCGGTTTTAGAACTTAAACTTGGCCCTAAACCCCGGATTAGTACAAATTTCGGCCTAAGATTCGCCTTTTTTGGGTGGTGAGCTAGGGCTTTAAGCCATAAGATATAGTTTTTTAGCCAAGCCCGGCATCTTCTCTCTGGAGGCGAGAGATGATGGACCAGTCTTTTTCCCCCCAGCCCCTGGCCAAGATCCTTAAGAATTTATCTTCCAAGAGGGAGGCCAGGGGCATAGGGTTGTGGCTTTTTGAGGCAGCATCTTTAATAAGCCCTATATCTTTGCGCCCCAGCTTGGCAGCAAAGCCTGCCTCTTCGAAGGCTCCAGCTAAGATTAGTTCTCCGTAAGTCCTAACTGCTGGGGCGGCAAAAAGGGTCGTAGACATCAGCTGGAAAAAAGCCCTTGGGTCGGCATTTAAGCTTTCCACTAAGCTAAAGGCCTCAGAGAGGACCTCCAAAAGGGAGGCAATCATAAAGTTTCCGGAAAGTTTTACAGCCATGGCACCCAAGGGGTCTTGGCCAAAATCCCATACCCTTCCCATGGGTAATAAGTAGTTCTCTATCTTCTTTGTAGCCTCTCTGGGTCCCGCAAGGCATAGCTGTAAGGTGCCATTGGCAGCAGCTTGCGGCCTACCGAAGACAGGGCAGCAACAAAGGGTCCTGTGAAGTTCCCCCGTTAGCTTTAAAAGCTCAGCTAAAAACCCGATACTTACGGTACTCATGGATACGTGGATGCAATTTGGAGCAGTAAGGGATAGGCTCTTAAGATTAATGAGCTCTCCTAGTGCCCCGTCATCTGAGACCATGGTGAAAATAAGCTCTGCATCCAAGAGGGCGCTGTCCAATTCCGTGTGCACCTTTGCCCCCAACTGGCCAAAGGGATAGCTTTTTTCCGGGTGGCGGTTGTAGACCTCCAAGGGAAGCTTATTGACTAATATTCTTCTGGCCATAGCAGAACCCATGCGGCCTAAGCCCAAAAAAACTGTTTTCATTAATCCTCCACTAAATTTTAGGCACTGATGCCTTTTAATAATTTTAGAAAATAACAGAAAAGCATAGTACATATTCTATAAAACATCTTTGATATATAAATTAATACAAAAATATATTATAAATTTGTAAATTATAAATTAGAATTAGTTTAATAATCATATCCTATAGATACTTTTGATGATTTCTCTCTTTTCCCTTGCGATATTTGCGCCCCTAATGGTAAAGCTTAATAAAATAAGCCTAAGTTAAGCTTCGCTTTGGAAAAGCTTAGCATACAGCCCTTGGAGCTATTGGGGGCCTTAACGGGGTATTTAGGTAAGCTAAGGGTTATTTTAAAGCAAAAAGTCGAGGATCTTCTAAGTCCCATGGGGACTTATGACTTATCTTGGGCTTTTATTTGCGAGAGCGCAAGGCAAAGATGCCTTTTCTGGGGCAATAAAAAGTGCTAGAATCTGGACCAAAGAAAAAAGCTTCTGGACCAGAAATATACCAAAAAAACTCCCCTCAAATACTTTAAATTTGTGGTCAATATAATAAGGAAACCTCTTATGGGACGCATCTTGTAGGACTAATTTATGGTGCTATAAATATAGGAAAATAATACTGGGCTTTAGTTATTATGCAGAGTAATCCTAATTTTTCTTTAGAGCAGATTTCTTTTTCTTTGTTAGTTAGAATTTCTGTCCATTTATTTGGCTTAGATGGAATAAAAAATCCAAAAGTGGTAGGTTAAGTAATTGTATATACAAAATTTATGGTAATCTTAACAAGAAAATGAGAGAGTTTTAGAGAGAATTGAAAAAATTGCTAGGGCTTCAAGATGCCTCTTTTATGAAAATTAATAAGCCTTATTAATAGTTTAAAAGGCGGGAGTAATCCGGTTTTATAGGGCGATAAAGTGGATTCTAACAAAAAACAGAAACGAGCAAAAAGGAAATTGGCCTTTAGTGTGAGCCATCTAAGGTTTATTGGCATCATATTCATAGTCCTTTTGCTTTTAGTTTTAGTCATCGCCTTAGAGGAGATCCGCAAGTTTCGCTCCATTGATAGGACTGCAGATGAAATAATAGAAACCAATCTTCCCAAGGTGTTAGCCGATCAAAAGCTACTTTTGGATATAGAACGCTTGCGTAGATTGGCTGAATTAGTCTACATAACTTCCGATCAAGCTGCAATGAGAACCGCCGGCAGTGATGTCCAGAGAATTGTTTCCGAGGCAGTTAATCACCCCACCTTGATCCTTGTGACCGATGGAATGCGCCTGGCAAGGCACATAGACCATATCGTAGAGTTGCGTATGTCTCTGGAAAGGCAAGAGCAGAAAATCCAGGATCTTTCCCGAGACTACATAGGTCATCTTTTTACTATTACTTCCTTTTTGGCCGACAGAAGGGACAAGACTGTAGCCTACAGCTTCTTTTTAAAATATTTTGTCGTAGCCCAGGAAGATATTAGTACCGCTTCCCTTACGGCGATATCCGGGGATATCCAAAAGTACTTAGTTGAGATGCGAGCAATCTGCGACAAGGCAGAAGAGGACCTGCCATCAAATTCGAGGTCCGCTCTGGAAACGGCCATGCGCTACGTGGACGAAAACTTAAGGGAGCTTTTGGCAGTTTTGCGAGAAAAGGAACAGATGCACACGGATATGGAATTCCTCTTTGCTGAAGTGGAACTGTTTTTAAACAGTATACAGGAGAGGATAAATATCGAGACGCAGGTGTATTTAAAAGATGGGATAGACCAAATACACGAGACCTCGGAAATCGCAAAGGTTAGTAGCTATTCTCTTTTCGCCATCCTAGTATTTGTGCTCATAGTGGACTTTTTCCTTTTGTACTTTTTTGTCAACAAACCCCTCTTGCGGGCTTGTGGGAAACTTAAAGATATCCAAAACGATACTGAAAACGATATTATTGTAAGGCTCTTCCCAGAAACCTTAGTGGGCGAGATTGCTGGCATATTGGGCTTTGCAAATCAATTTAAGGCTAAGCAGGAAAAGGCGCAAATAAATAAGTCCATTGTAGATGAAGAGGAAGAGGCCATAAGGGACCAAAAAGCCATTTTGGAGGCGGTCTTTGCCTCCGAGGTGGACGGATATATAGTGTGGGGTGCTAACAAGGTTCTAATGGTGAGCCCTTTCGTCTTGCATTTCTTGGGGATTTCAAAGCTGGAAGATTTTAGTCTAAACTATCAGCAGTACGGCTTTGGAGAGCTAAGCTTCTCCCAAGCCTCTGCAAAGCTGGATGAGGGCGTGTGCCAGGAAGAGATCTTCCTAAAAGACAAGGACGAGGAGCTAGTCCCTACGAGGCTTACATATCTTTCCATTGTCTTTAAGGGGGAAAAATGCCTTTTGATCTGTATCCGCGTTCTTAAAGGGCATAAAGACAATTTGCTGCCTATGGGCCCCAAAGAAGAGTTAGGTGCTAGAGGCGAAAAGAGGGAGGAAATCTTAGGTAATGTTAGCCAGAAGCTTATGACCCCATTGTCCTGTATCATGGATAACTTACAGGTACTTTTAGGTACGGAATTGACCCTTAGCCAGCGCATCCAGCTGGAAAGGGCCTCTGACGATGGGCGGGTCATGGTCACTATGCTAAACAATCTAATAAATTACTCTGCCCAAGAGGAAGAGAACCTAGAGTTGGCAACTGGGGAATTTTCTCTGGAAGTCTTACTTAAAAGGGTCTTAGATGCCAATGCCGTATCCGCCCAATCCAAAGCTCTAGAGCTTTTCATGAACGTGCCCCCCTTGCGCCACTCCCTACTTTTGGGAAACGAACTGCTTTTGATGAAGATCTTAAATAAGCTCGTAAACAATGCTATAAAATTTACAGACAAAGGTTTTGTGTCCTTAAATGCCACTGCGCTTTTTACAGATAACGATTCTTTAGGTAAGGTTACTATCCTTTTTACAGTGAAAGACTCCGGCGTGGGTTTGTCGGAAATGGATAAAACTAAGCTCTTTGCCGATTATGGCAATATTGATAGCTCCTTTGTCAGAAAGCTAGGAGGCCCAGGGGAGGGACTGTCCTTTGCGAAAAAAAAGGTGGAAAGCTTAGGTGGACGCCTCTGGTGCGAAAGCAGCCCCAAGCTGGGCTCATCTTTTCACTTCACTGTGAAGCTTATGGTGGTCTCTGGGGGAGTGGAGCTTCCGGACTCTGAGAAGATCTTTAAAGGGGCCACTGCGCTGGTTTTGGCGCCCCCAACCGAGGGCAGGGAAGCACTCTTTGATATGCTCATGCACTTTTATCTAAATCCCATAGTTGTAGAGAGCCACATGGAGGCTTTAGACTTTTTGGGAAAGGAAAAAAGGAATGTCTTTATCTTTATAGATGAGAGGATAGAAGGGCTCTTGCATTTTTTGCTAGATCTCTTGGAACAATATCCTGAAACGGATTTTCCCGTTATTTACATGGTTTCCCAGAGTTCCACCCCAGAGCTTAACTTGGATTTAGTAAATAGCATCTTAGAGAAACCTTTTTCCCCGGAAACCTTATTTAACGCCCTAGTCCAGGCCAGAGAAAGTGCGGACACCAAGGTTTAATTGCCTTACAATATTGTGACCTTTTTTTAAATTTTTTGTAAAGCACAAAGAAAATGTTTAAGCCGTAGTTAAAAAGCCTTGGAGTTTTGAATAATTATAAACATTAATTAACTATAGGTAGTTAACTAATAGTTTTTTTGAGCTTTTAGAGAGAAAAATTTTCTCTTATACTGCATTTCTCGTTTTTAGTACTCTTTTCTCGTTTTTTTCCCTTGATCGTTAAATAC
>JAITII010000116.1 GCA_031279515.1 Deltaproteobacteria bacterium | reverse complement strand
AGACGGCTCTGAAAGGGCCTTGGGCTTTAATATCTTCCCCTTAGCTTCTGGCCGAAAAATCTTGGGACACCTTGGCTATACAGGCACGTCCCTGTACTGGGACCCGGAACTGTGCCGGGGACTTGTCTTACTTACTAATAGATGCCACCCCACTAGCCGCAACCATCTTATAGATGACTTCCGCAAGACTTTGCTAGATATCATCTTTAATAAATAGCTCCAAAATTAAATGAATTTAAGCTGGCGGAAAAATATTTGGGCACGCAAGCTTTTTTCTCATTTCCCTTTTAAAACCTAAATTTACCTTACTCACAGAAATAAGAACCATAAATCCCCTTAAAACTACTACATGGCACCAAATATAGTTGACCCATGCTGAAGTTAAATTTTTACGCCTTTTACCTTTAGCTCCTATTTAGCCAAAAAAATAAGTTTTTTTTGCTGCGGGAAAATAGCGCAATATCTAATTATCCGAGAAGAGCTCCTTTTAAATCTTTTCACCAGGCTACTTACAAAAAAATATGGGTGAAATAGCCGATAACTATAAACTTATCTTAAGTTGCACCTTAATGTTGCCCAAAAATTTAAAAAATAATTCTTCTTTGCCCTTGACTCATTGCCATTTCAATGTTAAATTGCCAAGTCGTATTTATATAAAAATTTAGTTTTATTTCGTCTCATCTAGACTTCTATTTTAATTTAACTAATGAGAGCCGGCAAAAATTCTCATTTTTGCAAGAAATTAAATTAAAATTTCTGATTCTGCACAAAATATTGTTTCTTAGCCTTACTCCTTCCTCATACTTTAGTTTTACTCACACTCCTTTTCTCCATCTACTCCTTTAAACTCCTAGAACTCTACATTTTAACTATTGGCCTATTGGCTTATTAAAGGCCTTAGGCTTTCATATATCTGCTAGTCACAATAAGTGATAAAGAGATTATTTCTTTTTCTATCCTATGGAGATAGTCTAATCACTTCCGATAGGCGCATCATTTTATTGCAAGTGGACCTCAAATATTAGGGTCCTCATCTTTTAAGGAACATTCATGAATAACATAAAGATATTTTACACAGCCCTAAACGAGGACGGCAAAAACGCCAAGGCAGGGGAGATCCGCGCCAACCTTGAGATTGACGAAGTCACCGAGGCGGCCATTTCTCCCCCAACTCTTGTTTCCAAGATCTCCCTTGTACAAGGCTCCTCATTGGGCGAGGACAAGGACCCCCTAGTATATTCCTATTACGTCAAGGCCGATGACCAGAAGGTACCCAGGCTCTTAATAGCCAAGAACTACCCCAAAGGTCTAAATTCGGAAACCCCTAGCGAGTCCACCGCCCGTTATGTTGTCTATAAGCCGATCTCGGATAGCTCCGACTGGGTGGCTGTAAACGACGGCGGCCAGGGAGCGGACTTCGGTTACAACTGGAGCCAGCTTACTAACCTCAGGGGAATCACCCAGATAAACGAGCACTACGTCTTCGCCCTGAACCTGGACGGAACCAAAATCTACACCCTCCCCACCAGCGCCCTGGAAACGGGCACTGCCTCCAGTGGCCCTACGGAGCTAATAGATCTCGCAGAATTCTTAAAGGCGGAAGCGGGCTACACCCTCAAGGGGGTTAAGATATTAGCTGGCGAAACCCAGCTCTTTGTCCTCTACTCCCAGGTGGCAGACCCCTACGACCCCCAAAAGGCCTATGCTGACAGCAAGCTAGTCTCCATCCCCGTAGACTTTGAAGACGGCGGCAAGCCCAAAGCCCAAGAGCCTACGATCTTGGATGTGGGCAAAAACGCCACGGACCTGGTGGCCGCCTATGACGGAAAGCCCTTAAAGCTTTTCATCACCTGCCTTGGAGGACCATTGACCCCAGGAGTTTCCAATGGCACGGAGTCGAAGCTGCAGGTGGTGGATTTCAAGAAAAAGACCGTGACCACGGCCTTTACGGGTCTTCCCTCAGATGCCAATAGCCCCCTTACCCGGGATTCCAAGGGACTAAACTTCACTGCCCTAGCGGTAAACCAAAGCGGGTCCTCACTTATCATCCTCACCACTGCCTTAGATGCCAAAGGGGCAGGGGTCTACTGGAGGCTCTACAAGTCCGCAGTGTACACAGTGGTTGAAAAGGTGGATGCCACCATAGAGGACTTGGAGGCTTCAAGTAAGCTCTTGGACTACACCCTAGACAACCCGGATAAGCTAGGTGACCCCGGTCTCTTTTGGGATGTCTTCTTTGAGAACGCCGCCCAGAGGCTCTGGCTCATAAGGGGAGTTTCCATCCAGTGCACCAGGGGTCCCGCCTATCCCGAAGGCCCGGGTAACGCCCCGGATGCCTCCAAAGACAGGCGCATCTTAACTGGCTCCGCCCTCTACGGGTCGGACAAGATTAACATAAACTCAGTTGAGATAGTCTCTGAGACTATCTACGGCTCCACCCGCCGCCAGTCCCAGGGAAGAGCGCTCATCTTCGAAGCCGGAGAGGGAGGCCATCCCGTACCCGCCCTCGGCAAGGGTACCCAAGCCTTCAAAAACCGCGGATAAGGTTTTTGCCCCTCAATAAAAGGCCCTTTTAGGGATCTTCCCTAAAGGGGCCTTTTTATTTTGCCTTGCTTCCTAGGCGCCCAAAGGCGCGTAGCATTTAACTAACCAAAGTCCCTTTTGGAGCTAATTGTCTTTGCCCTTTTAACCTTTAAAAATAGCCAAAAGGCTTTAAATTGGTAGCTAACATAAAAAAGCTTATCTTTTACTATCATTTCTTTATCTTCAAATTGCTGGTGAAAACTAGCAAGATAAAAGATATCTTTAAATTTTCTCATGTTCATAAAACCCAGCTAATGACTTTTCTTAATTTTTAAGCTTTTTGCCTCTTGGACTACCTGTAGCAGTTAAATAATTTTTCTTTGTGGTGAAGATGCAATAAAATTTTTATCCTATTTTTAACTTTAATCGCAACTTAAAGAGGGTATGTATAACCAGAGATATCAATCTTCATACTATATAATGCCGAGATGGCAGTATATTACTACTAAATATACCTGCATCTTTTTTCATCTGGAATTTTTAAAGCTTTTTGCGTTGTCATCAAGTCTTACTGTTAGAAAAAGAAATAGTCCTTAGTACCCTTAGCCGGCACCTTTACCTAGCGGCCCTATTGGTGTTATTGACACTATTGGGAAAAAGCTAAGCCCACCAATAAGATAAGCCTTTGGACAAAAGATGAAATGCAATATCTAGGGGAAAAAACAAATAGCAAAATTTTCCCCCAATATTATGCCCTTTTACCTTTAAATAGCCCTTTAGTAGTTATCCAGTCCAAAAAGAAAAGGCCATTACAAATGCGGCAGTTTTAAATCTTTTTGCTCTCAATAAGCTTAGCCCCCAAGGCCTTAAAAACTTTACAAAAAATTAATCTTATTTATAGCAAAAGTTATTTATTGACAAATCTCAAATTCTCAGCTTTACTTGAATTTCCCTAGCTTCCATGCTACATTTTTTCCATGGAAAACTACTGTAAAGCGCCGGGAAGAGCCCTCTTTCTAGCTGTCTTTGTCCTGGGGTTCTGCCTAATGTTGGTGGGATTTTCCAGCCAAGGCCTTTGGGCAAAAGATGGGAGCACCCGTCTAGTTATCTCTGGATCTACCACGGTCTTGCCTATAACTATGGCCATCAGCGAAAAGTACCAGGCCCTCCACCCGGAAATCCAAATCTCAGTATCAGGGACCGGCACCGGGGAAGGCATCAAGAGCTTGACTGACGGCGTTATCGACATTGCCGCAGCCTCCAGGGATGTCTTGCCGGCTGAAAGTAAAAGGGCAGAAAAAAACGGGGTAGTCCTCATAAGGCACACCATAGCCCTGGACTCTTTAGCTGTCATAGTGAATCCAGATAACTCTATTGGCAACCTAACCTTAGACCAGCTGGAGAAGATCTACGTGGGTGAATATCACAACTGGAAAGAGCTGGGCGGAGCTGATAGGCCCATCATAGCCATTAATAGAGACTCTTCTAGTGGGACCTTTGAGATGTGGCTAAACTTAGTGTTGCATGGAAAACACTACAGAAGGGATGCCCAGGTGCAGCCCTCTGGAGGAGGCGTGGCCTATGCTGTGGGCGGTAACCGCAATGCCATAGGTTACGTGGGGCTAGGATTTTTAAGCCCCAGGGTCAAGGCCATAACAGTGGATGGTATTAGCCCTAGTCCAGAAAATGTCGCCCAACACCTTTACCCTTTAACGAGGGAACTCTACCTCTTTACAGTAGATCCCACTCCCAAGGCAGCAGAGGACTTTTTAGACTTCATAAAAAGTGAAAGGGGCTTAGAGATAATAAGCGCCGAGGGCTTTTTGCCCCCTCCGGGGGCTAATACCCAAGGGGCTTCTAATAATAATACCGACTCCAATAGGGCGGCTAGCTCCAGATGACTGAAAAGATGGCCAAACCCAAGGGGGTCTTACTTGTTCCCAAGCTCTCCCCAACGGAACAAAGCGTAAAGGCCTTCTTTCTCATCTGTGCCATCTCAGCTTTGGGACAGATGTTCATAATAATGATCTTTCTGTTTTCCGAGGCTTTTGGGCTCTTTGTCAGTACTCCAGATAGTCAAGGGGTATCTTTAGCCGAGTTCTTTTTCTCTTTGGACTGGTACCCCACATATCCGGTACCTTCCTATGGTTCCGGAGCCTTGGTGGCAGGATCTTTGGCTGTCACAATAGTTTCTATTATCATGGCAGCACCTTTAGGCATAGCCATGGCCATCTACCTGGCCCAAATAGCCGGCAAATTTGGCAGAGAATGGCTAAAACCCATGGTGGAACTACTTGCCTCCATCCCCTCTGTGGTCTTGGGCTTTGTGGGCATGGTAACCATAGCCCCCTTTATGCAATCGGTTTTAGATCTACCTACTGGACTAAATGTGCTAAATGCCTCTATCTTTTTAGCCATCATGGCCACGCCCACCATAGCCTCCCTAGGGGAAGATGCCTTATCAGCCGTTCCCCAGGAGATCCAGGATGCCTCCTATGCACTAGGTGCCACCCATTGGGAAACTATCTGGAAGGTGATCCTACCGTCCTCCCTATCTGGACTTTCCACAGCTGTTATCCTAGGTCTAGGCCGGGCCTTAGGTGAGACCATAGTGGTCCTCATGATAGCCGGAGGTTCGGCGCAGATACCCATATCTCTGTTTGATAGCGTGAGACCCTTGACTTCCACCTTAGCTGCGGAAATGGGTGAGACAGCCATAGGAAGTCAGCATTACCATGCTCTTTTTGCCCTGGGGGCACTACTTTTTATCATGACCTTGGCCTTTAACCTTCTCGCCTTTTTCCTGGGAAGGCATTGGCAGAAAAATTCTGTATAAATATACTCCGGGGCTTTGCCCCGGAGTATATTTAGGAGGGCTTTATGCTTAAAGCACAAAAGGGTTATGAGCCCAAACGCCGTTATCTGCGGGAGAAAATTGCCCTCTTTTTCGTGCGCTCATCTGGGATATTTACCATGGCTGTCATGGCCTTTATCCTTATCTATATAGTAGGACACGGAATATCCGCCATAAGCTTTTCCTTTTTAACCGAGTTTCCTAAAGACAATATGACAGCCGGCGGTATCTTTCCGGCAATACTGGGGACCCTTATCTTAGCCTTAGGGGCCCTTTTAACCGCTATCCCCTTGGGCTTTGGGGCGGCCATCTATCTGGCTGAATACGCCCGCCCCGGGCCCTTGGTCTCTGCCATAAGGCTAGGGGTAGCTAACCTTGCCGGGGTCCCTTCCGTGGTCTTTGGGCTCTTTGGTTTGGCCCTCTTTGTCACTGAATTTGGCTTTGGACGCTCCATACTTTCTGGTAGTCTAACCTTAGGACTCTTGATCCTCCCCACAGTAACGGCAGCTGCTGAAGAGGCCCTAAGGCAAACCCCACAATCGTTTAGGGAAGCGGCCCTGGCCCTAGGGGCCTCCAGGTGGCAAGCCATAAGGCAGGTGGTCCTGCCTGCGGCCTTACCTGGCATGCTGACAGGTGCCATTCTGGCTTTAGGAAGGGCAGCCGGGGAGACGGCACCTATTATCTTTACCGCATCAGCGGCCTATACCCTGGCTATGCCGGACTCCGTCTTTAGGGAGGTCATGGCTTTGTCCACCCATATCTTAAACCTAGCCACCAATGGCACCCACATAGAAGAGACCAGACCCCAGCAGTTTGGCTCTGCCTTGGTGCTCTTAATCTTGGTACTAGGCCTCTCCCTGGTGGCAATAATAATCCGGGCCAAGCTGAAAAGAGGTCGTAAATGGTAGAGGAAAAAAAAGAAAAGGTAATTATTAGGGCTAAAAATGTGGATTTTTACTACGGAGATTTCCACGCCCTAAAAAATATCTCTTTGGACTGCATGGAAAAAGAGGTGACTGCCATGATAGGACCCTCTGGCTGCGGCAAGAGTACCTTTTTAAAGCTCCTAAACCGTATGAACGACTTTGTGCCCGGTGCCAGGCTCTCCGGGGAGGTGACGATTTCCGGTGAGTCCATCTATGGCCCCAATGCCGACCCTGTAGACATCAGAAGAAGGGTGGGGATGGTCTTCCAAAGACCTAACCCCTTTCCCAAGTCCATCTACGACAATATTACCTATGGCCCCAAGCTCATAGGGATAAAAAAGCCCGATTTAGACGTCATAGTGGAACGCGCCTTGAAGGCCGCTGCCCTTTGGGATGAGGTAAAAGATCTCTTAAATAAAAGCGCCTTAGAGCTCTCTGGTGGTCAACAGCAGAGGGTATGTATAGCCAGGGCCCTGGCCTTAGAGCCCGATATCCTTTTGATGGATGAGCCCACCAGCGCCTTAGACCCCATCGCCACCTCCAAGGTGGAGGAATGGATAAAGACCGCAGAGCTTTCCATAGTAATTGTCACCCACAATATGCAACAGGCAGCCAGGATCTCGGATAAGACGGCTTTTTTCTTCCTGGGAGAGCTGATAGAATTTGGACCTACTTTGGAACTATTTACTAGGCCAAGGGAGTCAAAGACAGAGAACTACATAACAGGCCGCTTTGGTTAAGCATAAGAATTTTTATTCTTGACTATTGGTATTCACTTTTTTTGGCGCAAGCCCTCCAAGCTATAACTTTAAAGGATTTCAAATATGACCATCGGAATCTTTGAGCAGAAGCTCATAAATCTAAAAAATGACCTAGTGGAAATGGGTCAGGACGTCTTTACTATGCTCAAAGAAGCCGGTGAGGCCCTAGTAGCCATGGATAAAGTCAAGGCCAAGGAAGTCATAAAGTTCGATAGGGAGGTAAATGATCTGGAAAATAGCGTGGTCCACAAAGCCATAAACCTTATTGCCACCAATCAACCAGTGGCCTCAGACCTGCGCTTTTTAGCTTCATCACTACGCCTGGCTGCGGAACTGGAAAGAATAGGGGACCTGGGAAGTAATATCGCCCGGAGGACCGTAGAGATGGCCCACATGATTGAAGAAGGGGAACCAGCTGAAAAGCTTCCGGAAAACGTATCTATGATGGTTCAAAAGGCTATTTTTATGCTGGAGATGGCCCTGGGAGCCTTTGAAAAAGGGGATGCGGATTCGGCTAGGAAGGTCATTGACTTCGATGACAATATTGATGATTGCAATAGGACCATCCGGAAACAGATCTTAAAAATAGTAAATGACGACGGCCTGAAAGCCAAATGGGGTTATGAGATCATAACCTTGGCCTCCCACATAGAGCGTCTGGCAGATCATGCCACAAACCTCGCCGAAGAGACTGTGTACATGGCCCAGGGTAAGACCATTCGCCACATTACCCATCCCAGTAACAATAAGAACAAGAAATAAAGGCCTTATTTCACAGATGGCTATTTTTAGAAGCTATAAAAATACCCTTTATCAGAGGGATGCTTTCCCATTTTCTTTTAAAATAAAGAGCTTAAATTTTTTTCTCTTAAAGCTATTTACCCCTTGACATTATTTTATAGCTAGCCTATACTTAATAAATGATGATTTTATTCAAAAAAAACTACAATTTATAACTTGTAGTAGCTTATAGTTAAAAAATGTAATTTATTATTTAAAAAATTATTTCTTAAACTACTTCTTTTAGAGGCTAAATAAATACCTTTTATCAGGTGAATGCTTTCTAATTTTCTTTTGAAATTAAGAGCTTAAATTTTTTTTCTTTTAATGTGATTTACCCCTTGACATTTTTATAAAGCTAGTCTACACTTAATAAAGGATGATTTTTTTCTAAAAAAACTACAATTTATAACTTGTAGTAGTTTATAGTTAAATAATCTAATTTATTATTTAAAAAATTATTTCTTAAACTACTTCACTACCTTCTGTAGTCAGGAACAGCATATGCCCCTTTTTGCGCATGAAATTAGCTGTAGAAACCTAGAAAAGTCGAGCTTTAGCCTAGTTTTTAAGCCAAAATATCGATTTTATTAGAAAAATGTCATGACAAGTAACATTTGGTATAATAAATTACTAGACCTCAAATATGCTCCGAAACCCTAGAGGAAATGCGAGCTAGTAGCTGCCTACAATTTTTTTGGGTGCCTTTTAGGAATGTTAAAGTAAATAATTTCAGTGTGCTCTTAAGTTTTCTAATTATAAAATGAGAGTTTTTGCCTAAAGGTTAGTAATGTTAAGTAAGGTTAGGTTTGTAATTAATGTGTGATAATCATTTTTAACTTGATGCATTAAACTTTCTATAATAATACATTGCAGCAGCATCCCTTTCGATATTTCAATAAGAGGCTTTAACACATGAAAAACTTACCAACAGGTATAGCGGATTTTGAAGAAGTAATTAAGGAAAACTATGTATACGCCGATAAGACAAAACTCCTCTATCAACTCCTTCAACATAATAAACCATATTTTTTATCAAGGCCTCGTCGTTTTGGAAAAACCCTTTTATTGTCTACACTTGAAGCAATCCTAAAAGGCCGCCGTGAACTGTTTAAGGGTTTGTGGATAGAAGATTCTGACTATGACTGGAAACCAAATCCCGTTATCCATTTAAGTCTTTATGGGGTAAACACAGAAACCATAGAAGAACTAGAAGATGATTTAATTTTCAATTTGAATAGCGTTGCTAAAAGGGAAAACATTTCCCTTCAAGGTAATACTCCAAATCAAGTATTT
>JAITII010000083.1 GCA_031279515.1 Deltaproteobacteria bacterium | reverse complement strand
TTGATTTTCCCCTTACATCTTGTGAGATCCGCGATTGTCCAGTAATCATTCAGGCTTCTTCGTAAAGCTTGAGGATAATTGGATGAGCGGATATTTCTGCGCTTCTTCACTTTTATGCTGCCGCTGTTCTTTTTTTATCATCATTATATCAATTTTTTATTTTTCAAAAGATGAAAAAGATATGGAACAAGGACATATTATTATGCGGTAAAACTTAGACAATGCTATTCCACTTTCTAAGTTTATGGAGCGCGACGCGAGAAAGATCGGTAGACGTTAGATTCGTTACTGGCCTAAGTTAAAAAGAAGCGTTGAGTTGCAAGATGCAAGTAAAATTCAA
Organism: Deltaproteobacteria bacterium; assembly: GCA_031279515.1. GTDB lineage: Bacteria > Desulfobacterota > Desulfarculia > Adiutricales > Adiutricaceae > JAITII01. The sequence goes on along the minus strand of JAITII010000083.1, from coordinate 4,220 downwards.
GTATACCGGAATAATTAACTAAAATCAATTTTATTTTTACGATAAAATCAATGCGTCATAAGTACAAGGAGAACATTATGTTTAAGAACAATATGATATTGCTAATAGCTATGTTTATTATGGTTTTAGCAATGCCAACGGGAGTACACGCTCAAGTTGAGCAAAGAGATGATGATACCACTAGTGTCTTGGACATGCTAGTGGTGACCGCTTCCAGGACAGAGGAGTTATTCAGGGATGTGAGCCAATCCATGGAGGTGGTAACCCCCGAAGAAATTAGAAATTCCGCTGGTGCTGATTTAACAGATATACTAACAAGCCACGGCATTCAAGTGACATACCAGAATTCAAGAAATTATGGTAATTCAACTGTTACTATGCGCGGCTTTCAGTCATCTCAACATGGAAGTGAGTTGTTTAGTAATATTTTAACTCTGGTTGATGGACGGCGCGCGGGCATGGACTCTGGGTCACTATTTGGTCTCAATAATATTGAACGCATAGAGATAATAAGAGGGCCAGGTTCTGTGCAGTATGGATCGGCTGGTATGGGCGGAGTTATAAATGTCATCACTAAAACAGGAAAAGAGATACCTGAAGCCAGGGGGGAGGTAGGTATAGGATCTTTTAATGAATATAGAACATCTTTATTTGGTTCAGGAAAAGTTGGACAATTTGATATTGCAGCTGCGATTCGTTTTATGAAAGCGGATGCTTACGATGATGGTGAAGGCGAAAAATATGAGGACTCATCTGTAGGCGGTGTTTTTGGATACTTTTTAAAAGCGGGATGGAATTTTACTGATTTCCATAGACTAGGAGTCACCGCTAGTGGGAGCAGAGTTTACAAAGGAGCGTCCGGACATGGCACTTTTGCTTCAACTGCCACGGTAGTGGATGAATTTAAAGGCAAAGATTATACAGAATCTCAGGATAAAGAATTGGACATGATTGATTTGATTTATGAAGGTGGAACCGAATCAGAAGACTTTAGCTGGCTTGCTAGATATTTCTTTGGAAAATCATCATATGTCGCAAGTAGATATGTTCCATCAATGGCCGAGATTGGTTTTCCAACTAAATATAGCACATCAATAAATAAATTCGATCATAATGGAGCTCAAGCCCAGGCCTCATGGGATCATGACATGGTCCATTTGACGCTTGGAGTTGACTGGTTAAAATATAAATTTTCTCAAAACCAACCAGTTGTGGCGTATACGGCAGGCGCTGGAACAGCTAGAGGCGTGTCTTCTGAAAGCACAACATCAGATATAGGCGCTTTTTTACTGGGTAGATTAAATCTATTGGAAAATAGAAACTTAGTTTTTTCGGCTGGTTTGAGGTATGATTCTTTTAAGGTAAGGGCTGATAGTGTAGTCAATAATGTTATTCAGCCTACTGTAGAGCACAGCCACAACTCTTTATTGCCTTCATTTGGAATTGCCTATTCACCAATTGAGCAGTTAAAATTACGTGCGAGCTATGGTAAAGCGTATAGAGTCCCAACTCCAAGGGAGTATGTGGGCAACTTTTATATGGCGACCATATTGTATATTGGCGATTTAAATCTTCAACCTGAGGAAAGTTCAACTATTGACTTTGGATTTGATTTCCAATGGGAAGATTTATTCGCATCCGCTTCATATTTCATAACGGATTTTACAAATTATATTGGGACTACAAATGCAGCTGGCGATCCGGATTGTCCGATTGCTAGGTGTACTAGATACATAAATACCCCTGATGTTACATTTAAGGGTATTGAAGGCAATTTGCGATGGAATATGGGAAGGCATTTTGGCTGGAATTTTGATTTAACCCCATACGTAGCGGTTACCCATCTATTTACGTTTGACACAGATGACGGAAAGAAAATGGCGGGTATATCCAACACTACTTTTTCTGGTGGGTTAGATTTTAACTCCGAAGAACATGGTCTCGTATTTAGTATCAAGGCTACATCCTATAAGCCTCCCTCAATTGATTCGTTTTCCTCCCAAGAACCACCGGATTTTACTGGTGCGGCGACTGTATGGGATTTCTCTTTAACAAAAGACCTTTTTTCCATTAAGAGTAATGCAGTTGTAAAACTTAAGGTAGCTGTAGATAACATTACTAATAAGTTATACTCAGTCACAGGCGATGAAGTTGTTATGCCTGGTCGTAGCTTTTATGTTGGCTTGATCTTCGACTACAACTAAATTTCATGTTAAGGTAGGTCATATTTATTTTTTCATCTATTCACTTGTCTCACTTTATAAACGGCTCAAGAGCGAGAATCTTGGGCCGTTTTTTTATTGCTTCTAGCATTAACATTTTTTTAGGTGAAAGTGTTTTAGCTTGCGAGTTTAAGCCTAGTATAGAGATGAATATGTCTGGATAAATATTCCCGCTATAAACTAGAAAACGCTTAAAATGAGGTCAAGTCCCCTGGATTAAGGGTTAAAGAGCGATTTATGAAATACTTACAAAAGGTCTTGCATGGTTTAGGGCTTTATAATAATTCAATGAAGGTGACTGTGGAATAAAGTCCTGATTAATGGGCGCTATTTCCACTAACCTGGTAAGAATATCTTTGGCGTTCAATCTAACTTTAGGGGTATCCTCAGCCCAGTTACAGGGCAAAAATATTTCTTGACTAATCGCTTATGATGTGATATACACCTTCCACTTTATAATTATTTTTCGAACTTTAACCTTTTTTGGAGGATTCTCTTAGTATGAGCGATGATACAGAAAAAGATCAAAACATATCCTTTTCAAAGCTTAGACATAGCGCGTCTCTGGGTAACGCTGATGCTCAAATTTTACTGGCTGTACTATTCATGCAGGGCGCTTTAGGGGGCGAGCTTGATTTCCCCACTAACATGATTGAAGCTGAAGCAGCTAGTGGCAATGGAAGAGCCCAAGACATCATGGGATATTTCTCTTTGCAGGGCACTGGTGGAATGCCCCAGTCTAGCGAACAGGCCATTGAATGGTTTAAAAAGGCCGCTAGCAATGGTCAGAGTCTCGCCGCGCTCAGACTGGGGAGAATTTATTCTTCTGGTGAGTTTGTTAAGAAAGATGATGCTGAGGCATTTAAATGGTATAAGTTAGCCGCGGATTCAGGGGAACCCGAATCCCAATGCTTTATAGGCGCATGTTACCTTATGCCCATGGTTGTTGCCCAAGATATCGAGAAAGCCTTTAACTACTTAAGTTTGTCGGCATCACAAGGTTTTGATTCGGCAATATACAATCTGGGACTCATGTATTTTGAGGGAATCTACGTGAAGCAAAACTATAAACAGGCCTTGGCCTTGTTCGAGGAAGCGGGGAATCTTGGACATCTTCAGGCTCAGCTAAACGCAAGCTATATCTATGATAAAGGGATGGTGGGGGTGCCTCGAGACAAGATAAAAGCAAACAGATGGCTTGGCAAGGCACGGAGGGAGCATTCAGATGAATTTTTTTAGATCCGCTTGGAGCAGTTCCAGGACTACGCAAGATTTTAGGCTTTGACCGATTTTTCACTCTTTTCCCCGTAGAGTTCTAGAGCTATGAGCTGCTGTGTGCTGCAGTTAGCGCTAAACAAGGCTTAGCCGCTAAAAATATCAGGAAGCTCCACAGGTAAAGCGCATTTTGGGAAGCCTATAATTCTGTGCCGCATACAGCCTGTCTTCCCAAGCCTCAAGCTGCGTCCGTTTGGGTTGAGGGACTCCTCAAGCCTTCCGGTGGAGTTTTAGTAATATACGTTCCAGTATCTAACAAAGGGCAATGTTTCTAGCTACAGGGCCGTAATTTCCTAAACCCTCCACTAATCAACCATTAGCTTAGCCAAATTCCTAGTCTAAATACCTCCCTTCAATCACCCCGCGTGCCTTTTTTGCCTATGTATTCGAGCATTCCATTGTTTGATCATTTCTAAAGCGTAAAAGACAAGACAATAAAAAATAAAATTGAAAAAGTGCCTTGTATTCTTAAGACGCAAGGCGGCTCCACCGTTTTTGCGTTATATTTAATAGAGTTTTCTTGTCGTGGACGCTCTCCTTTCATACCCAGAGCCTGTCCTTTGAGCCGATGGTAAGAGGATCAAGGCAAGAGGGAAAGAAAAAATTTTTTTATTGGGGTAAAAATATTTAATTTTGGAATATATTGTATATAATATTCAAAATATCTACTATATAATGTATTTATACGCTTCAAAAAAGGTGATTTAGGGGCACTTTTTCCCA
>JAITII010000042.1 GCA_031279515.1 Deltaproteobacteria bacterium | reverse complement strand
AATTCCTCTGGTCCAAAAGCATAAGTTACTAAGGGACCTATTTGATAATATCACATTTGATATAGAAGGGCCGTAAAAAACAAAAAAATTTTTAGCTTTGGCCTCTGAAAATCCCCTTGGAAACGGAATATTCACTAATTTTGCAATTGGGGCCCTTGGATAATCCATGGGTATGGGAGCTTAAAAGTCCCTGTGCCCATGTTAGGTATTTGTTAGAAGTCTACTATATATAGTGGTATGCGGGGAAAAATGCATAGATAAATTAGGCTATTCTTGCAAAAAGAATAGATATTTAAAGAACTTAGCTCTAAAAATAGAAAATTAAGGGATATAGCCCTAAAAATTGAAGTTGACAAAAGGTTATTGGGATAAGGAAGAAGGTATTTACAGAGGCCTTAAGGTAAGAAAAAAATGCCCTTTAAGTAAATTGAAAGCTAATCCCGAGAGCTTTGCCTGGAAAGGGGCTTGGGGCCGGGCGTGGCCTTTTGCCAAAAGGAACGCTAGCAGGTATCTTCCATCTCCAATAATATTAAGGGGCCCCGCAAGGTTCTTTTTTGCTTTCTCGTCACTAGCTAAGAATAGTGTTGTAGTTAATTTCCCTTTAATTTTATGGGATAACTCTTGCCGCATTTTTGCTAGCTAGGCTTTAAAGTGGGCATAAAAAAGAATTTACAATTTTTCTTGAGAAAACAGCTAAGATATAGTAAAAGGTGGGGTTTTTGGATCTATAGAAAATAGCTTCTTTTAGGCAATGATATCTGCCTTCTGACAAGATTTTCCAAAAGATACCTTGGAAAGTAGGAACACTTTCGTTTTTTTATCCACCCTAAAATAAGTTTTAGAGAGCTTACAAAGCTTGTAAGGAAAAAGTTTTGGCTCTTTGCACAGTATAATGTTTTTTAGTAGAAATAAAAAAGCCCCCAAAACTTAAGAGCATTAGCTTTAAGGGGGGCTTTTAATTTTTAGCTTAAAAAAAGGTCTAACTATTTATTAGTATTGCCCTCATCTCCGCTAGCCTCTGGAGCGCTAGCTCCGGGCGCATTTTCATCTTTTGGCGGGCTAGTTCTTTTGGTATAGATTACAGTAATATCTCCCGCTGATTCCGGGGGAAACTCCATCTTGCCGTCTTTTACGGGTAAGATGGCGCAATTGGTGTTGTCCTCTTGGCAAATGAGCCAATTTCCTCTCGTGTCCTTTTTGTAAAGCACAGGAAGTGAGTTTATTGTTTCACCGTTTATCTTATAAAGTATCTCAGAATCAGTAAACTCAACGGAACGAGCAGAATAATTTTGCCCCGGGCCCTGGCCTTGGGCATTGTCAGTGGAAACATCCCAAACGCCTAGATAAGGATTGTCCTGGGCTTGGGCTGGCAAGCACCAAAAAAAGACTACTAGAAAGGCTAAGATAAATTTGGGCATATTAACCTCATTTTTCTATCGGGGAAAAAGTATCTAACTGTATGGATAATTCAAAAGGACGGCTCTGCCTTCTTCAAATGCCTTAACTATATAGGGAGATATCATAGGAGTTTTAGAGACTTGCGCATCAGCGCAAAGATTTTCACTTTATCTTAGACCTGGAGCACTAAGAGGTCAAGGAGGGAAGAAGGGGCTAAGTTTAATTATTTATTGTGTATTATATATTTTTACTAAGCAATTTTACTGTTAAAATAGTTTATATATTATTATAATATAATATTACTTATATTTTTATAAATTTCATTTTAATAACTGTTTTTGGCTCAAAAGGCCCTGTTCCTGATAGAGTTTACTTTTTATTTCCGCCTCTTCAAAGTTATAGTTTTTTTCTGGCATAAGTTCTCTAGCCGTGGTATATTTTGACGATTTGCACCTTCTGTGGTTTTTTTTCATCTAATAATTTTCTTGATAAGCCTTTTTTTCTTGATAGCTTTTATCTGGAGTAACACATGCTAAAACCTGTAACCTTTGTAATTATGCTTTCTTTCTTTCTTTTGGCCGTTGGTCAAGAGGCAAATGCCCAAGGGACGATCCAATTAGGAATAGTTAACATGGGCATAGCCATAGACAATTCCAAAGACGGCAAAGCCGCCAACAAAAAGGTCCAAAAGAAATACGATGAGCTCAGCGGTAAGCTGAAGACCAAACAGGATGCCCTGCAGAAGAAACTGGATGATTTGGATGCTGTGGCACCTAGCCTTTCAGAAGCAGACTTGACAAAGCGTCGCCAGGAGCTCACAGCTGAGCTGGAAGCCTTTCAAAGGGACATGGAGGCGGCTGACCAAGAGATGGAAGCTATGGCTAAGACCAACTACACCCCTTTGTATGAAAAGGCCCAGAAGCTAGTGGGGGAATTGGCCCAGGAAAAGGGGATAGTGTCTGTGATAGAAAATAGCACCGAAGAAAGGGCCTATATTTACGCAGCTGCCAATGTCCAAATGGTGGATATGACCGCGGATTTGACTGCCCTTATGGACAAGAAAAAGTAAATACTAGGCTCATGGCCTAGCCTCATTTCTGTGGTTTTTTCAGGGAAAAGCTGCTATAATAGCCATTTTCTAAAAGGGGCCTAAAGAGGCTCACCCTAGGCCATATGGGCCAGATTAGGGGCTTTAATACTGAAACCAGGTATGAACTATATATTTAATGTTCTGGGAATGATTACATTCATGTTTACCCTATGGAGGAGACCATGCCCACTTTCAAGACTCTGATTTTGTTTATTTTATTGTCCACCATCACCCTGGTCCTCTTTATGGGCACAGGTAGCGCACTGGCGCAGGGCGGTTTCACGGTGGGCGTCGTTGACATCCGGAAGGCCATAGGAGACTCCAAACAAGGTAAGGCGGCCTCGGATAAGCTAGAATCTAAATATAACGCCCTCAAAAAGAATTTGGACCAAAAGCAGGCAGCTTTGGAGAAAAAGGACCAGGATTTACGGAATCAAGCTTCCACCCTTTCCCAGGAGGCCTTTGAAAGGAGGCAGCAGGAGCTCATGGGTGAGATATCGGCATTCCGCGAGGAAGCCCAGAGAGCAACCGAAGAGATGCAGAGGGCCTTTGAAGAAGCCATGGCACCTTTGGGGGACAAGGCCCAGGAGATAACGGCTAGCATTGCCAAGTCCAGGGGTTTTTCCATGGTCATAGATGCAGCCGGAGGGGCTGTCCTCTTTGTGGATCCAGCCTATAACATCACCGCCGAGGTGACCCAGCAGATGGACAAGTCCAGATAAAGGATCCTTTTTCCTGGAGAGCCAGTGTTACATCTTCCAAAGCCCACCAGTCTGGATAGTCTCCTTTTAAGCTCTTTGGCTAGCGCCAAAAAGCGCTTGGAGTCCCTCGCCCTAGGCGAATTGCCCCCTCTAGCCTATGAGATAGTGGGAGATAGTGAATCTCTTGTCCAGCACTTGGCCACCTGCCAAGAGGCTATGGAACCCGGTTCTCTATGTTTTGCCGAAAAGAAGGCCTTTGTTACCCAGGGGCTGGAAAACGGGGCACAGGTCATCATCACCACCCAAAGCTTGGCCGGCGAGATAAGTGCTAAGCTGGATTCTGAAGCCGGAAAAATTTTGACCTTGGTAGTGACGCCCTTTCCCAGGATCCTTTTTGTAACTATTCTAGACTTTTTAGAGCCCCAGTTAAGACCAGAATACGCAAAAGGCGAGCCCTTTTATAAAGATAAGTCCTCTTGTAATATCCATCCCAGCGTGAACTTTGGGCCCTTTTGCTACGTGGGAGCTGGGGTCACTATTGGGGCTGATACCATAGTGGGGCCAAGGGTAACCATTGAAGACGGTTGTCAGATAGGCCCCGGGTGCCATCTGCACCCGGGGGCAATACTGCGCTGGGGGGTAAAAATAGGCGCTAGATGCCAGATCCACTCTGGGTCAGTGGTGGGAGACGACGGCTTTGGCTACACCCAGATCCCCTTAGGTAAGGAACGCCTCTTGCACTACAAAAACCCCCACTTAGGGAGCGTGGTTTTAGGCGATGACGTGGAGGTAGGGGCACTTTCTGCTATAGACAGGGGGCTAGTGGGAGACACAACAATAGGTAGTGGTACTAAACTGGATAACCTAGTCCAGGTGGGCCATAATTCTACTATAGGCAAAGATTGCATCCTGGTGGCCCATGTGGGCGTAGGAGGGCACAGCCTCGTGGGAGACAGGGTATTTCTCATGGGGCAGTCTGGCCTTTCCCACGGGGTTAAAGTCGGAGATGACGCCAAGATTACAGGCCAGGCGGGGGTAACAGGTACTATTCCCGCCGGAGATAAGCTCTGGAGCGGGACCCCTTGCATCCTCTTAGATGAGGATTTGAAGATGAAGGCCATTTCCAGGCGCTATCTGCCTCAGCTCAAAAAGCTAATATCCAATCTGAAAAAGAGCAAAAATTTTGACCAATTACAGACGCTTTTTAATTCCACAGAAACGAAGTAGCTATGCCGTCTACACTTTATACAGCAACTGATATCTTGACCTATTTGCCCCACCGCTATCCCTTTGTGATGGTGGACGGCGTAACTAGCTTAGATCCATGGAAGAGTATAGGCTCTTTTAAGAACCTTACCTTGAATGAAGAGTTCTTCCAGGGCCACTTTCCCGGCCAACCCGTGATGCCGGGGGTCTTGATTTTAGAGGCCATGGCCCAGACTGCGTCCTTGTTGGTATCCATTTCCCATAGGAATTTTCCCGAGGCCTGTCCAGAGGGGATACCCGTAGAGGTCTTTAATGATGCTTTGGCTTTTTTTGCCAGTTGCGACAAGGTAAAGTTCCGCAGGAGGGTATGCCCAGGTGAGCGTTTAGATATGAGCGTAACAGCTCTGCACCAGGGCACAAGGGGCTGGAAGGTCCAGGCCTTTGCCGAAGTTGAGGGCAAGAGGGCTGCCCAGGCAGAAATCACGGCAACTTTTATCAATACTAAGTCCTTAGCTGGGCAAGCTAAAGCTTAAAGCTTTAGCTTATAGATTTATATTTTTGAGTTAATATGGGCATACACCCCACCGCCGTAATAGACCCTACAGTCCAGTTGGGCGAAAACGTTTCAGTGGGACCCTATACGGTCATAGGACCTAGGGTCATAATTGGAGACAATACCCAGCTTTACAGCCATGTGTCCATTGACAAGGACACTACCATAGGCAAAGAATGCCGTATCTTTCCCTTTGCCTCGGTGGGGGCTGACCCCCAGGATATAAGCTACCAGGGGGAAAGGACCTCTCTTATCATAGGTGATCGCGTAACTATCCGCGAGGCCAGTACCATCCACAGGGGTACGGTCAAGGGCTCTATGGTGACAAGGGTAGGTAACCATGCCCTCATCATGGCTCAGGTACACGTGGCCCACGACTGTCAATTGGGCGACGAGGTCATACTCTCAAGTTTTGCCGTCTTGGCCGGCCATGTACGCCTGGACAACCATGCCTCTGTGAGCGGTTCCACGGCTATCCACCAGTTCGTAAGGGTAGGCTCCTATGCCTTTGTGGGGGGCATGACAGGGCTAGTGAAAGACGTGCCTCCCTATATGATAGCTGCCGGACTACGCGACAATGTAGCCATAAGCCCCAACTTCGTGGGCTTAAAGAGGAAAGGCTTTCCAAAGGAGGCCTTGGAAGCTATAGTAGGCGTCCATAGAATCATCCATAACCACAAACCCTTGAACCTCGTTTTGGACGAGGCATTGAGTAGCTATCCCAACTCAGAGGAGGCAAAGGCCATCATAGAGTTTTATCGCTCCTCAGAAAGGGGGGTTTACCGCTAAAAGGCTATTAAAAAGAAAAGATATTGCCTTTTAACTTGGTTTTTTCGCTTGGTAACTAGGTGCCCATTTGGGGAAAAGTCTTGTGGCAGAGCGTCTTCTGGCAAATAGCTCATTTGGCAAATAGGTCTTTTGGTAAAGAGGTCTTTTGGCAAAGAGCTACCACTTTAAGATTAAAATCCAATTTTCTGGCTAAAAAACCAAAAATTACAGCTGAGAGCTAAGACCAATCTAATTTAAGCCGCCTATTTTAGCTTTAAAAAATTTCGGGGCTTTTTAGGGTATCAAGAGCTCTAAAAAGGGTCTTAAAAACTATTAGCCTCAAAGCTATTAGTTAGTTAACATGCGCTATACCAAGCTTACTTTCTGAAGCTTTATGCCCCTGGGGCCTTAATAAAAAATGGAGAAGGATAGTTACATGACTCAAAACGGCCCAGAACCAGTGGGTTTTATTGCCGGAAACCATATTCTTCCCATCTTGGCAGCCAAAAAGGCCAAAGAGCGGGGACAGAAGGTACTGGTGGTGGGTATCTCAGGTGAGACAGATCCAGAGCTAAAAGAGCTTGCCGACTACTACGAGGAGGTGAGCCTGGGGCAACTTAAGCCTTTGGCCAATTTCTTTCTCTCCCACGGGTGCCATACGGTCTCCATGGCAGGAAGTATTAGCCGCCAGAACATCTTAAGTAACTATAAGCCCGACGAGGCCGCGGTACAGCTCATGGAGAGCCTTCCCAACTTTCTAACGGATACCATTTTACGCTCTGTGGCACAATGGCTTGAAAGAGAGGGATTGAAGCTGGTATCCGTGACTGACATTGTCCCGGAGCTCTTGGTAAAGCCAGGTCAATTGGGTATCCATAGCCCCAGTAATGAAATTTTAGAGGATCTAATCCTGGCCTTTAACCTAGCCAGGGAATTAGGGCGCCTGGACGTGGGACAAACTGTGGTGGTTTGTGACAAGATAGCCGTTGCCCTGGAAGGGGCAGAAGGTACAGATGAGACTATTCGCCGGGGGGCTAGCTTGTGCTCCAAGCCAATATCTGTAGCTAAGGTCTTAAAACCTATCCAGGATACCCGTTTCGATTTGCCGGTCATAGGACCTTCTACCATAGAGCTTTTGGTAGAGGTAGCCGCCGGGGCTCTGGTCTTGGACGCCAAGGGGCTCATAGTGCTGGAAGAGGAAAGGTGCATATCCTTGGCCAATGATGCCCACATAGCGCTCTTAGCCTGGACAGAAGCCCCGGAGACAAGGGGTACCCATGGCCCAGGAGCCTAGAAGGGTCATGATAAGCGCCGGAGAGGAATCCGGCGATCTCCATGGGGCAGCCCTGGTGAAAGAGGCCACAGTTTCGGCTCCCCATTTGAGCTTTTTTGGACTGGGAGGAGAGCGCATGCGTGAGGCCGGAGTAGAGCTCTACGCCCATCTGCGCGAGACCGCTGTCATGGGCGTAACCGAGGTATTAGGGTCCTTAAGGAGGATCTTAAAGCTGAGAAGGCAAATGGCGGACCTCTTGGAAAGCGAAAAGCCCTCGGCTTTAGTCCTTATTGATAGCCCTGACTTTAACTTTTATCTAGCCAAGAGGGCGGCTAGTCTTAATATTCCTACCATATATTATATTTGTCCCCAGCTCTGGGCCTGGAGGGAGGGAAGAATTAAATTTATGGAAAAATATACCAGCCGCAGGGCCCTCATCTTTCCTTTTGAAAAAGATTTTTATCAAAAGCATGGGCTATCTTGCGACTATGTGGGCCATCCCCTCTTTGATGAGATAGTCCCCCTCTCTAAGGGAAAGGCCCGCCAGGGCCTGTACCTTCCACATAAGGGAAGAATGCTTGCGCTCTTTCCCGGAAGTCGAAAGAAGATATTTTCCAGGGTGGCACCGGTGCTACTTAAGGCAGCGGAAATCTTAACAAGGGATTTAAGGGATTTAAAGATCCTAGTGCCCTTAGCCTCCAGCTTGCCGCCCTCCTATATGTTTGACGCCCTCTTTTCCTTTCCTGAGGAATTCAAAGACCGCTTTTACATCTACTTCGGTAGATCCCAAGAGCTTTTGCAGGCAGCCGACTGTGCCCTTCTCACCTCGGGGACCTCGGTCATGGAAGGGACCATCATAGGTACCCCCATGGTGGTGGCCTATAGGACGAGCCCTTTAAGCTTCCTTTTGGCAAAGCTCTTAGTGAAGGTAAAATATGCCACCCTTACCAACATCATGGCAGAAAGTGAGGTTGTCCCTGAATTTTTGCAATCTACGGCCACCCCGGAAAACCTGGCGGATGCTCTGATACCTTTTTTTTATGAGAAAAGCCCCCAAAGGAGGGAGCTACTTTTAGAAATGGAAGAGATTAGAAAATCCCTTGGTGGACCTGGTGCCTCAAGGGCTGTAGTGGATATTATCTTAGAGGAAATAAGTAAAAGGGAAAAATAAAAGGATTAGCTAAAAAAAAGGGTTTTGCCTTAAAAATGGCAAATCTTTTATCTAGTCTAGAATTTGCACAGGTATTTCAAAGTAAAGTTTATAGGCCAAGCTTTTAAATAAAGTATCTAAAATGACTAATTCTATCCTATGGAGCATGACTTTATGAGTGACAATAAAGAGCCGCAGCTAAATAACCTTAGGGAAAAAACTGATACCAGAAGGTTACTCGCGCTCCTAGGTCCCCATAAGAAGACCTTGTTTCTGGCGGTCCTTTCCATGGCCTTTGCCGCCATTTCCACAGCAGCTATGGCTTGGCTTATTAAGCCATTATTGGACCAGGTCTTTTATAATCGCAATTTGGTTCTGTTAAATAGCCTTACTATCATCACCCTTTTGGTCTATTCCTCTGCCGGTATCTTCACCTTCTTCCAGTCCTATTTCATGAACAAGGTGGGCTATACCATAGTAAACGAGCTAAGGCTTAAGCTTTACTCCCATATAGAGACCCAATCACTGGTGTTTTTTCACAAGAACCCTTCCGGAGAACTCATAGGGAGGGTGGTAAATGATGTCTCTTTGATCCAGAGCTCAGTAACTCAGGTGGTGACAGGTCTGGTATTGGATGCCTGTAAGGTCATAGGACTCCTCTTTGTACTCTTTTCCCGGGACCCCCTTTTGAGCTTGGCGGGTATTATAGCGCTACCTTTAATAATCTATCCCTTGGTGCGCTGGGGTAGGAGACTTAGGAAACTGGCCACAGGTAGCCAGGAAATCATGGGGGCACTTATTAGTGTCTTAACCGAGACCTTCAAGGGGGTCCAGGTGGTCCAGTCCCACAATAGGACAGATTATGAGATAAAGCGCTTTGCTGCCGAATGCCAGCGCAATGTGGATAACCTCATGCGGGCGGTGACAGTTAGGAGCCTTTCTTCTTCAGTCATGGAGATAGTGGGCGGAATATGCGTTGCCTTGGTCATCTGGCGTGGGGGAGTTATGGTGATAGAGGGCATTTCCACACCTGGCAACTTTTTCTCTTTCTTGACAGCTCTTCTTTTATTATACGAGCCTTTAAAAAGGCTAGCCAGGCTCCATAATGAAGCCCAGCAGGGACTTTCTGCTGCCAGGAGGATCTTTGAGGTATTAGATACCCCACCTCTAATAGAAAGCCCAGAAAATCCTATTGTTTTAGAAAAACTAAAAGGCTTTATTGAATTTAAAGATGTAACCTTTTATTACGAGCCTGGAAGACCGGCTTTAAATGATGTAAACCTTACTCTAGTCCCAGGGGAGATGCTTGCCCTAGTGGGACCTTCGGGGGGAGGTAAAACCAGTATCGCCAATTTACTGGGGCGCTTCTATGATCCCAGTAGAGGAAAGGTGCTTATTGATGGGGTGGATATAGCTCAAATGGATTTGACCTTCCTGCGTTCCCAGATAGCCTTGGTGAATCAGGATACTACCCTTTTCCATGCATCAGTTAAAGATAATATCGCCTACGGAAGGCCTGAGGCAACTGACTCTGAGGTGGAAAGGGCGGCAAAAAGCGCCTTGGCTGACGTCTTTATTAAAGAGCTTCCCAATGGTTACAATGAGAATATAGGAGAGATGGGTCAAAAGCTCTCAGGGGGGCAACGCCAGCGTCTAGCTATTGCCAGGGCCATCTTAAAAGATGCCCCCATCTTGATCTTGGATGAGGCCACCAGTGCCTTAGACGCAGAAAGCGAGAAATACGTGCAAGAGGCCTTAGATAATCTTACCCAGGGACGAACTACCCTGGTTATAGCCCACAGGCTATCCACCATCAGCCGGGCCAGCAGAATAGCCGTCATAAAAGATGGAAGCATAGTGGAAAAAGGAAGCCACGAAGAGCTCTTGGCCTTAGAAGGTGAGTACCACCGTCTCTATCTGACCCAGTTTTTAGACTCTTACGCGCCGGCAAACGGGGGACCTAATAGCCCCAAAGAAAATGGCGGTGCTAACGGAGAAGAGGGTATTAAAGGTGTTCAGGATAGAAAGGAAGACAAGTGATAGTCGAGTTTTTAGAGGGCGGCGAGTTTCTTTTACGCTTTGTAATATCAGATAAGTCCGGAAGGCTGGAGGTAATGGTGGACGGGAAAACCCTGCGCCTGGTTCCCCAGCGGGTTTTAAATACCCTGGAAATAGATAATCCTCATGAAAATGGCAAGTTGGAGGCTATCATCAAGGAAAAGTCGGAACTGAGGGAGTCATTTTCTAGGGAGGTGGATTTATTGTCCCTCTGGGAACTCTTAGAAGGAGAGGGCGAGATCTTCCCCTATGAGCTCTTAGCTGAGCTTTCCTTTGACAAGAGTGCGGATTCCGATAAGATTTCAGCTGTCATGCGGGCGGTGCACCGGGACGGGCTGTACTTCAAATTCTCCCCTGAGGCGGTAAAGCGCAATAGCGCTTTAGAAGTTTTAAAAATAAATGAGGAGCGCGCCAGAGAAAAGGAGCATAAGGAGCTCATTTTAAACGGCACTATCTGGCTAAGCGAAAGCCGCATTAAAGCTAGTGAAGGCGGAGCTTTACCCAAGGCCCCTCCAAATTCTACTATGCTCATTGATATCTTAAAGGAGCTGGCCTTAGCCCAGGATGAGGGGCAGATGCCGGAAAAATTTCTAGCCAATATGCTAAGTACAGCAGGCTTTAGCCCTGACCCCTCTGGGGCCTTTAATGCCTTAGTAGCTGTTGGCGAGTTCACGGCCCATGAAAACCTAGACCTTTTGCGCCTGGGACTGGATTTAAACTTTCCCTTGGGCGTCTTAGAAGCTGCAGCAGAGCTTTCTAAAAGCACAGCCTATCTTTCAGAAGACCGCCTTGACCTTACGGGAATAAGTGCCTTAACCATAGACGCAGAAGGCGCCTCGGAATACGATGACGCCCTAACACTTGAGCCTTTAAAGGGGGGAGGCTTTGAACTGGGGATCCATATCTCCGATGCAGCACATTTAGTAAAACCCTCTAGCCCAGTGGACCATTTTGCAGCGGAAAGGGGCGCTTCTATCTACATGCCAGAGGGGCGTTATTCAATGTTGCCCCCTGTCTTAAACGATACGGTCCTCTCCCTTTCATTGGACAGCGTAAGACCTGCCTTTTCCCTTCTGATAAGCCTATCGGAAGCTTTAGAGCTTTTAGAGTACCGCTTTGTCCCCACCTTGGTTAAAGTAACTAAGCAGCTCTCCTTTAATGAGGCGGACAGAATCTTAAAAGAAGGGGGAGCTGATAAGGAAAAGCTCTTAAAATTATCCCAAATTTCCTCAGGATTTTTAAAAAGGAGGCTAGCTGGCGGCGGCTTTTCCTTTAACCTTCCAGCCACCCAGGTATCTATTGGACCAGAGGGACCTCAGATTGTCTTAAACGTCAGGGATACCCCGGCCACCATGCTCGTGGGCGAGCTAATGATCCTGGCAAACCATTTGGCAGCTTACACCCTATGGAGCAACAATTTTCCTTGCCCCTACCGCTACCAGCAGCTGATGAAAAGTCCACAGGGGGCAATAAGCCCTAAAGGCCCCAAAGAAAAGCTCTGCCGGGATCTTACCCTCAGAAGAAGGCTGGGCCGATCTGGGATAAGTGCGGAACCCTCTCGCCATCGGGGCTTGGGACAGAACTACTACACCTATTTTACCTCACCTATGCGCCGCTACTTTGACCTATTGGTTCATCGCCAGTTAAGGGCTCTTTCCAAAGGATCTGGACCCTTTTATGACGAAAAGACCTTAATGGGCAAGGCCATCCACGCGGAAGAATTGCTAAGGGCTATCCACAAGGCACAAAATAACCGCCAAAGGTATTTTGTCCTTTTAGAGCTGCAAAAATATGAGGGTCAGCTCTTTACTTTACTGGCCTTTGATAGGCAGGGCAAAAAGGTGCGTTTGTGTTTGGAGGAATACATGGTTGAGACAGAGAACACGGATTTACCCCATGAGGTTATGCCAGGAGATGAGGTATTAGGTAGGCTTCTAGTAAGCGATCCAAGAAAGAGGATCTTAAAATTTGAGTTTGTAGAGCTTTTGAAAAGGGCCTAAAATTGGCCAACTTTACATTTTAAATAGGCCAAAGATTGCCCCTGGTCCTTTCCTATTTTTCGATAAATTTTGTCCAAATTTATCTAGTATTGGCTAAAACCCTCTAGCTAGCTAAAAAAAATGAAAAACTTGCAGCACTCTTAAGCATAAGGGCAATAATTTAAAGGGCCTCACCGGATAATTGCAGCTAAAGGGTGTTAATTCCATAATTTAGAATCTCTTCCTATATGGTGGATAATATTGATGCCCCGCTCAAGAAGCAGGGTTCTTTTAGCTAACTGGAGCTTAAAAAGAACAAAGAGGGCTAAAGGCATTATTGTGGAAATTCATTAACTCTATCATATTTTGTAGATAGATGGATGGGCTCACCTATTTATAGGTTTAATAGCTTATATTGAAGCAATTATTTTAATGCACTAGTTATTGTAGTAGTTACGCTACTATAGAAAAGATAAGGTTTTATAATTTATCTCCCCTTCTTTTAAGAAAATAGCTGCCAGCTAATCACAATGAAAGTCCAGCTAAGTATTTTTTAACATTTCCTCTAAAAATTTCCATATCTACTATAATCTTTTATTTTGGGGGCTAAAAAAAAGCTCTCCTTTAAGGTAAAATGATTATCTCAATATTTGTACCCATGCAATAAAATTTTTCTTATTTTAATACCCCAGGACTTTTATGAGTATTTTACAGGACCCACCAGAGGTAAAGATTTTTCTGGCTGTCTATTCCCAGGAGCCCGCCTTAAATACTGAAGTCGCATCTCGCCTAGGCCGCGAGTTTTTGGGGGGCAGCCTGGGTCCTATAGATATCGAAAGCCGGGACTTTCCCATCCTGGACACCAACTACTACACCGCAGAGATGGGTCCCAACCTTTTAAAGCGCTATATGTCCTTTACAGAGCATAAGGACCCTGGGCTCTTGGTTGACATGAAGCTTTTGGCCATGGATTTAGAGCGCCAGTACCTTTCTGATGGTAAAAGGCGTATAAATTTGGACCCTGGCTATATCTTTTCTGGGGGCCTGGTCCTTTCCACTGGGAAATTTTCAAGTCACAGGCTATATTTAGGCCGTAAGGTGTGGGGGGAGCTTACAGTATTGTATCAAAACAAGGGTATTTATCCTCTTCCCTGGTCCTATAGAGACTATCTCATGCCAGAGGTCAAAGATTTACTGATAGCCATGCGTAAGGCTTACTTCAAACGGAAAAAAACTAACACCAAGACTAGTTGATAATCTCAGGATACCTTTATGATTAGAAGCATGACAGGTTTTGGCGCTTCCCATGGAGAGATAATGGGCTATCGCTCCCGCCTGGAAATAAAGACCTTAAATAACCGCTACCGAGAATATATCTTTAGGGCGCCCCATTTTTTGGGGTCCCTTGAGGAACCCTTGAAAAAGCTTATAAATTCCAGGGTATCCAGGGGGCGGGTGGAGCTCTGGCTCCAGGTGGACAGCTGGAAAACTCCGGGGAGCCAGGAACAGTTCTTAAATTTTCACGTAGCCCGGCTTGTCTACGGTGAGCTTTTAAGCTTAAAAGAGGAGCTGGATCTTCCTGGGGAGGTCACATTGGATAACCTGTTAAAGGAGGACAAGCTCTTCCTTGGCCAGGACACCAGCAGCCTGGACACGGCGGACCCCGATGAGCTCTGGATGGATATACGCAAGCTGGCGGAAGAGGCCTTGGAGCAGCTGGTGAAGATGAGGGAAACAGAGGGCACTTCCCTGGAAGAGGACCTCAAAAGCCGTTTGGACACACTGGACACTAATCTTGGTAACTTAAAGACTATTGCCGCTAACGTGCCCAATATAGTCACCAAGCGCTACCAGGCCCGCCTGGAGGAATTGGCCGAAACCTTAGTGGATTCGGCCCGTTTGGCCCAGGAGGCCGCAATACTGGCTGAAAAATTGGACATAACCGAGGAAATAATAAGGTTTTCCTCCCATATCCAGAGTTTCAGAACACTTTTGGAGAGCACCGAGCCCGTTGGAAGGCGCATGGAGTTCCTTTTACAGGAACAGGTACGAGAGGCCAATACCATGGGCTCCAAGTCTCAATCACTCCCTATAACTGAAATTGTGCTGAATTTTAAATCAGAACTGGAAAAAATTCGTGAACAGGTGTTAAATATTGAGTGAGGGGTTTTGGTATTGTGAGCAACTTCCTTCTTAATATAGGTCACAGTAACGTGGTGGCAGCTGACAAGATAATTTCTATAGTTAACCCCAACTCAGAGCCCATAAAGCGGCTCCGTAGTGAGGCTTCTGAAAGGGGCTTGTTAGTTGATGCCACTCAGGGTAAAAGGACATTGTCAATCATCGTGATGAGCTCTGGGCATATCATAGAATCATTTCTAGGGTTAAAAGCCTTGACGGACAAGTTTAATGCCATATTCGGATATAAAAACTATGAGGATGACCATCACTAAAGGATTTAGATACTGGTAGAAGAAGCCTTCTATCCACATAAGAGGAATTTCTATGATAGCAAAGGGGAAACTCTTTGTGGTCAGTGCCCCGTCTGGGTCCGGTAAATCCACCCTTATAAAGGCGCTTCTAAAAGACAAGAGGGTCCATAATCTTGTCTACGCTGTCTCACATACCTCACGTAGACCGCGCCCTGGCGAGATAGATGGAGAGGACTATGTGTTTGTCAGCCCTGAAGATTTTCGGGCAATGATAGTAAATGGCGAGTTTTTGGAGTGGACCAAAACCTATGACTACTATTACGGCACCAGCGCAAAACGCATCATGCTCCAGCTAGATTATGGCTATAACGTAATAACAGATGTAGACGTGGTGGGGGCAAAAGCCATAAGAGACCTCTTTCCCGAGGCTATATTGATTTTCATAAGCGTTCCATCTTTCAAGATCTTAAAGGAAAGGCTCTCAAGGCGTGCCACCGAAACCCTCAAAGATGAGGAAAAGCGTCTTGCCAAAGCCAGAAGCGAGGTGGCAGAAATAGAGGTCTTCGACTTTTTAATCGTAAACGATGACATGGAAAAGGCCTTGTCAGAGCTTGTGGAAGTAATAAATACCGGAGAGGGCCCCAGGGCCCCTTCCAAGGAAGAGCTGTGGGAAGAATTTTTCAAGTGTTAACTAGGCAGTCATTTTTAGCTAGTCCCCACAGGCCAGGCGGTCCGGCTGGGGAAGAAAAAGACCCTGGCGCCGGTAAAAGAAGAGCCCATAAGAAAGGGTACAGGCCGCACCAGAAACCCGAGCCTAAAGATAGCGATAACCATGTGGTAATAGGTTTAAACGCCGTTAAAGAGGCACTTTTAACCAGGGGCAGGCTCTGTCGCCGTTTGGCCATAAGCCGCAACCGCACGCCCATCCCAATCTTAGATGAGATCATAGAGCTAGCTAAAAACTTAGGGGCTACCATAAGGTATCTCCCACCCACCTTCTTTCAGCGCTTTAAAGAGACCTCCCACCAGGGCATAGCAGCATTTTTTGAAGAGAAATCCCCCCTGGAGTTGGAGGATTTTCTTACTGAAGAGATTCTGCTGGCACCCTCTCTTCTACTAGCTTTGGACCATATAGAGGACCCCCGTAACCTGGGAGCTCTTTTGCGCTCTGCCTGGGGTTTTGGAGTAAAGGGGGTCATTATCCCTAAAGACAGGTCGGCTCTCTTGGGACCCACTGCAATGAAGACCTCGGCTGGTGGAGCAGAGCATGTCCCTTTAGTACGTGTAGTAAACCTTGCTAGTAGCCTGGAAATTTTGAAAGAGAAGGGCTTTTGGACGGTGGCAGCTGAAAGTAAGGCCTCTGAGGACCTCTATTCTTTTTCCTTCCCACAGAGAACAGTCCTTATCCTAGGCTCTGAAGGTAAGGGTTTAAGGCGTCTCATCTCTGAGAAAGCCGACTATAAGGTCTCTATTCCCTTAGCCAAGGGCGCTGATTCATTGAATGTGGCAACAGCAGC